>DATHRQ010000391.1:0-7409 GCA_035465095.1 Anaerolineales bacterium
ACCGATCATACGAAAGACCTGAATGATCGTTATAAGAAGCGCAATAATAATGGTGGCATATGGGATTCGTTGCTTTATGGACATGGGAACCTCCTAATGCAACATACAGATGAGAACAATGGGTTCTTTATTTTTTCGTAAGTAGACTCTCTCGCCGTTGATTTAATAATCTATGTAAGGCATCCCGGTCAGGCGGATATGCCCGAAACATGGGAATCCACACAATGGCGCTGAGCAGGATCAAACCCGGTACGAACCATAGTAGTGCATTCGTTACGCCCTGTGTATCGACAACAACACCTGAGAGAGAAAGCGCCAATGCACTCAACGCGCCTATCGTCACGTTGATGATCGCACGGCTGCTACCCCGCAGTTCCGGCGGAAGCACGGCATGCGACATTGGCCAGACAACCCCTTCGCTAGTGGATGTGTAGCTCGCACCCGCAAGAAAGGTGAACAAGATTAATAAACCAATATTCTCCTCGCTCGAGGTCAGGTAGGCAATTAATGGTGGCACACTCACAATAAGCCCGACCTGCATCATGGTCACACGCCCGTGGTTGGATAGTTTTGAGTCCAGCCGATCTCCAAGCCAACCGAAAAAGATGTTCCCGCTTACCAGACCGATGAATACAACGAAGATGACAATATAGAAAAATGGCGGTTTCAGACCCAATGTAGTTAGAAAGGTAAAGTTCCAGCCAGTAAAAACGGCGAGACTGGTCTTCGTCAGTGTTTCGTTCAAGAGAAGATAGCGCCAACTCCGTATTCTGAACAATGACCAAAACTCTGTCCATGTAAAAGAGAAACGGTTTGCGCTTTCTTTTGTGATCACACTGCTCAGTTCCGGTTCGCTGGCGCCGCGGGCTGGTTCTTTGAGAACCAGCAAGAACAGGCCTGAGAGAAAACTTGCCAGTCCAAGCACAGCGAATCCGATGCGCCAGCCATCTGGATTGTTTTCTGTGAGCGTTGGTAGGAGTATTACTGAGATGATGATGCCAACCAGGCCAACTGAGCGCATGATGCCGGTGGCACGTCCACGGGATTGGTTGTCGAAGAGATCACCTATCAGCGAGAAGGCGGCCGGGGCGAAAGCGCCCAGCCCCAGTCCGGAAATGACGCGTAATGTCAGCAGTTGCGAGTAGTTCCCGACGAAAGCGATTCCCAAAGTCCACAATCCCCAAAAGCCGGTGAACCAAACCAGGATCATTTTACGTGAGAAACGGTCTGTCGCGTAACCCCAAAGCGGATAGAAGATGGTGGTCATCAATTTGCTAACGCCTAAAATGGTTCCTAGTTGACCGACGGTTGCGCCCAGAGCAGAATACATATGAGACCAGAGAAGCGGCAATGCCTGCTCTTCACCCGAGTCGACCATGAAAGCAGCCGAAAGGCTTGCGATGGATAAAGATCTTCGTTCTTTACTGGGAGAAACGCCGGTAATCATCCGTTTGATTGTAACGGATTGTCCCGGCATTTCTGCTTGTTGATAATTCCCTGCGCATGATCTCCAGATGAAGCGGTTCATCCACATCCATGGTGATCTTGGCGTAAGGGCAAATGATAGGGTGTAGGTCTACGCCATGTCGTATTCTTCAGGTTAATGAGAGAATCCATTTTTCGACAGAACGTGGCGCGCAAGTTCGAGCTCCTGCGGAAAATCGACGTCCATTGCGATCTCGGGAAATGGGCAGACGAGCGGACTCCAATCGAGACCATGCTTTTTGGCAAGACGCTTTGCAAAACCCGCGAGATCGAGCCGGCCCAGTCTGATCAGTAGCAGGGTGTCGAAACCGATGAACAACAATTGTTTCCATGTATTGTGGCGCAACTGCTTAAGTGTATCGGAGATGCCGCTCTGCAAAATGATGCGCGGCTCAACGACCGTGATATCAGCGCCGCGCACTTCGATATCCGTGAAGCGATCCGTCCGGCGTTTCGAGCCAGGGTAACGCCTCATCATCGCCTCTTTCGTGATCATCGTCAGATAAAACTCATGGCGCGACGTTTGCGCCTGCTTCACGATCCAATCGAACGCTTCAGGAGTGACCATGGGAATGTCCGATGTACAGGTCATCACATATTCTGCCGATGGATTCAACTCAAGGATTTGTCGCGCACCGGCGCGCAAGTTCTCCACCATATTATAGTGATTGGGGATTACGCTCAAGGGTTTCTTGCAGGATAAATCCACGCTTCCATCCAGGCCGACAACTGCCACATGCCCCACACTTTTTGCCTCGCTGACGGCATCCAGCACCCATTGGATCATCGGCTTGCCAGCAATATCTAGTAAAGCTTTTGGTTTTCCCTGCGTGAATGGATAAAGCGGATTTCCCGATTTGGGAATTCCGCCGGCAGGGATGATGATATCCATTTCAGTTTGCTTTGCCAGGAAAGAATGATCGAAAAGAGATCAACAATCCAAGGATCGCCAGACTTACTAGCCCTCCAAAAAGGTATTCAAATCCAAAGCCTTTGTTGATTCCATAAAAAATATCTTCCATCATGCTCAATGGAAGAATCCACATAACGATCCACGTCCAGCGTTCTCCTCGTTTGAATGCAAATTTAAGAATGGTCAAAGAGAACAAACCAACTCCCAACGATGTGATCAGATTGCTTTTCACTGAATGGAGAAAATCTTCTGAGACATGTGGATATTGTCTGGTAAGCATGATCCATGCCTGGCCAAAATCGTCCAGCATGAATTGCTCTCCGCCGCTGGACAGGAAGATACCAATGACAAATAGAATTAGGAGAGTGAGTAGCGTTGCTGGGATAAATAGAAGCATCCGTCCGTATTTCAGCAGCGATGAATTATCCATCAGTAGTTGCCCTTTTTTGCGTTTTCAAGATATAGCGCCCTGTCACAATACACCAGATGGGATAAAGAAATACAAAACCCAACGCTGCAGGAGAATTAAACAACCCGATTGCCATGAATATCCCACTGGCAAAGCCCAAGCCGAGCAAATGCGTCGGCCAGGATTTGGCTTGCAGTGCCTGAAAATTCAGGATAATCAGCCAGACACCGATCAGGCCAAACCCGAAATGCAGATCGTGCGTTGTCAAAAGGGGAGGAAAACCGTATTGCGTTCTAAGAATCACAGCTGTGTTTTTAGGGATAATATCGCCTGCCATCAGCGAATCCAGCGTCGCAATGAAAGCTCCCGTCCACGATAATATGGCTCCAATGCCATTCAGCCAAATCCACCGTTTTGATGCGGAAAAAACCAAAATCGTAGCCAAAATCGCACTCAGGATCGCTTCCACTGAACCAAGAATATCGTTGAGGCTGCCAAAGATATAAAGCCCGGCGATGTCGTTGGAGTAGCCTGCAAAGAAGATGAGCAGGGAAGTGAAGGCGAGTACAGCTACTATTCCAATGGATAGTAGGAAATGACCGAATGTTTTGGAGTAAAAGTTATTGTTCATGCGATTTTATTTTCGTTGAGATGGCAGGTGTCATTGTGCTTCTCCAGGCGCCAGGCGTTGACCTTGTGGATGTACCGCCAGTGTGTGATGGATGTGTTGGCGGGGCTTAGCCTCATCATAAAAGGCGCTGCCGCGAGTGGGCTGATTCCATAGCAATAAACGAACGATGCTTCTATCGTGCCGCCGTGGGCAACAATTACCATAGTCTTATTTGAGTACTTTTGACAGATGCGATTCAGAGCGTTACAGACTCGAAACCCAAACTCGCCCCACGTTTCCAGCCCCGGACCCGGGGAAATAAATGCATGTTGATCTGCCGGAAGAGAATCAAATTGTGAGGCGAGTTCAGCCTCTGTCAGCCCATTCACACCTTGATTGCGCCACTCATCCAAATCGGGTTCGATCTCGACCTGCAATTTGAGAACGGGAGAGAGTATTTCGGCAGTTTGTATCGCTCTCGCCATGGAACTGGAAATTAATACATCGATACCGAGATTTTCCATTGCCAGACGATCCCGCAACTTTTGTGCCTGTAAAATGCCGTCAGGTGAAAGCCCAAGATCATAAGGCGGTTCTTCAGAATGTATGTATTCTCCATGACGAACAATGTACATCTGAGTCATGATTTCCGTCCCATCTTCTAAACATTGTTTGGAGAGACGTTTTCAGCTAAGCTGTTTTTTGACTTTGCCAACACCCACCCCATTGCCATGCCTCCTGCCAATGCCGCGCCCAGGCAACACCATTGCAGGATCGTGGTCATGGAGTGACTTCCGTAGACAGGCCTGCCAACCTCCCAGCCAAAACCAAATTGAAGAATCAAACCAACAGCGAGGAAACCCAATGCAGCCGCAACTCCAATGTTGATACCTATATTCTTTTTCGAATTGTCCAATCCCAATTTACCGATCATCACGCGTGCGGGGAGTGCAGCAGTGAGCCCAGCCGCTGGCAAAAATACCACCAAGTACTCATAATGGTTGTTTGGAAGATCGATTATTTCAAAAGTCCCGATCACACCCGTGATAAAGTAACATATAAATAACCAGATTGTCCATGTGAGAGCGCCGTTTTTTATTAAAGGCTTTTTTTCGGCGTTCATCAGGGATGCAATTCCCCATCCCCAGAGTGCGCCGCCGATGGGAGGAAATCCTAGAAATAGAAACATGCCAGCAGCCTTAAATGTCAACCCAGGTTTTACAAGGCCCTGTGGACCGAAAAGTAGGAAGATGATAATGATGCTCCCAGCTAGTGTGAGCGCGGTCAACAATCCCATGAGTATAATGAAAGTTAAGGATTTTGTGTTCATTTGAATGTTCCCTTCTGTTATTCATTCGCAGATGCGGTTGATTCCAATCCCGATTTTGATTCCACCAACTCTCTTCCAAGTACAGAGCCTCCAGCCAGCGCAGCGCCCATATTACACCAGTGCATGAGCGTAAGCATCGCGTATTTTCCCGGAACAGGCTTGCCCACTTCCCAGCCCAACACGAATTGCAGGAACAAACTGACCGCAAGAAACCCTAGAGCGGCTGCAATTCCGATCTTTAAACTTGCCTTCAATCTGAACCCTTTTAATCCCAATTTGCTGATCACCACCCAGCCATTGATGCCTGTGACTATGCCGATTACAGGAACGATGATCAACAGGTAATAATAGTTGTCGCGAAGAGTGATCGTATTGCCAAATCTAAAGATGGGTCCCAGTGACAAGCCCAAAGAAGCTGAGAAGACGAAAGCGGTAAGACCCCACGAAAGCGCACAGGTTTTCACCATCGCTTTTACATCGGTTTTTGTTAGGAGGGCAATGCCTAATCCCCAAAGCGCGCCTCCGCAAAAATAACTGCCAAATGAAGCGACGGCTAGCAATGCATAATTATCGGCTGGCAGGATTCTTGATGGGTTGATGCTGTTTGGTCCCGCTAGATAAAGCCAAAGCCATATGCTTCCAGCAAGTGTAATGGTAGTCAACATTCCCATGAGGGAGATAAAGGTTATGGATTTTGTGTTCATTTGATTCTCCTTTTATTATGGAATTACAGTTTCCAACTTGGGGAGTGACATCAAATAGGCGCGGATGGCGCGCAGTTCGGTATCTGTCATATTGGAGAAAAATTTCCAGGGCATGAAGGAGTCAAGTTCACGTCCGGATGGATGCGTGCCGGTTCGGATCACGCTGAAGAATGTTTCCTCATCCCAGAAGCCGGGTTCTCCACCGGGAGTCAGGTTCGGTCCGATCGGCGCGCTGGGGCTGACTTGTCCGCCAGCCAACTCGCTTCCATGACATGCGCGGCACTGACCGATGGTGACGAGGTACTCGCCATACTCTGGCGTTTCACCCTCAGCAGGAGCCGCTGCGAACGGGGCGTCATGATCGATCACACGCCCCGACATCTCCTCTGCCAACGGACCTGCGCCGATCAATGCATATAACATTGGACCAGGTTTGGTCTCGGGTAATACGTTGTCCACGGGCGGGATGGTCTTCATGTAGGCGATGATGGATGTGAGATCTTCCTCGCTCATCACATGGAAGAACAGCGACGGCATGATGATGACACTGCGTCCCCGTTGGTTGACTCCATGGTAGATCGCGCGGACCCAGTCCTCGTCCGAATAGGATGCGCCGATGCCGCCTTCCCCCGAGGTCAGGTTTGGTGCGACAACTATTCCTTCTTTACCTGGATTATTTATGATGTAATCTCCAGAGAAATCCGTTCCATGGCAGTATCCACAATGGGCAACCGCCTGCACCAGATGCTCACCGCGCGCAATGGATGCCTGATCGGCGGGGATTTCGATTCCGTTCACATCAATGTTATAAGTCTTGTGGAAGCGGAAATAACCGAGTGCCAGCACGGTCACAATTGCGATTACGACCAACCCAACCAGACCGCCAACGATCTTGCCGATAAGTTTCAAAATCTTTTTCATTTCTCTCTCCTTTACTCTACAAATAGGTGCACTAAACAGAACCGAAGCGCGTTCACACATCAGCCAAAACCTTTATTGCTTTACTGCTTTTATTTAGTTGTTATTGATCTTGTTCCCCTGTATCCACTGGCAACTGTGCTTCGATGATGAATTCCTCACGATTGAGCGTTTGCAGAGGTCCGCGATGGTGGAAATAGCGTACAAAGTCGGAGGGTGTGTATCCGTGAGCAATTGCCCAGCGACGAAGCAGAGTAACTTGTTCCACCGCCTGAATTCGACCACCACCTTTGCCGCTAAGCATAAGCGTGGCAGCCGTTTCGATGCCCGCTTCCTCCCGAACCTTAAGTGAACCGATGCCCTCGAGTTCCACCGATTCTTGAGACCTGGTAACTCCCAGTAATATCTCATGCTGATCATCTCCCAACTCCGGTGCTTCGAAGGGCAGGATCGTTTCGCCGTGAAAGACATCGATGGCGATGCCTGTGTGTTGGATTCTTCCATCTGCAATAGCCTGCTTGATAACACTGACAACGTTCTCCATTGAATGCGGACCGTCCTCTTTATTCTTCACTGTCTCGACAAAAAAGGAGAGGACACGCATCGGCTCCAGTTTTTTCATCACCACATCCAAATCGGGAAAGTTGACCTCCGCTTCGATCATCCGTAAACGGAACTCGACCATAGATAATTGTCGTTGCTCTTCACGGATCTCCTGTTGAATTTCAGCCTGTTTCAAGCGCAGCATCCCGCGCATTTCCTCGGTGGACAGTTCCTTTTCAAGCATCAAACCGATCTGCTCGAGGGAAAGCCCCATCTCTTTCAGTGCCATGATGCGATGGATGCGCGGAAGCTGCTCCACCTCGTAGAAACGGTAGTTGGTAAGCGGGTCGATATGGACGGGTTTGATCAACCCCAGTTCATCGTAGTGATGCAGGGTTTTGACCGTCACCTGGCTCAGGCGTGAGAATTCACCGATCTTCAGCATGGCTTAGGCAGGTTGTCCTTGTTGGGATGTTTTTGTATCATCGGTCACATCG
>DATHRQ010000392.1:0-4077 GCA_035465095.1 Anaerolineales bacterium
ATGAAAAACAGTCACTGAGACATCCCCCTGGATCTGCGATGTGGTAATGGTCAGTTCGCTCATAATTGTTCTCTCCTAATCATATCTGGGTGCGCTCATTACGGAGGAAAATAAGGGTTTCTATTTCTAAATATTAAAAAAACTTCAACGGCTTAAGAATTATAATCCATTCCGAATACGATACTTTCAATTCATAAAACGGTCCGTGATTGGATGAGACTCCCAATGTTTAAGAGATATACACCCACATTGTTTGTTGCGCTGGTAAATTTCACGGTATTTGTGGCAATTAATGGTTTTCAGTTAATTACCCAAACACCGCTTTTTTATATAAACAAGTGGATCATGACAGGAGTGGATTATCATGATTTTTATCAAGCATCAGTCCGTATAATCTCGGGCGGCAATCCTTATGAGGTTGGAAGATTTGTTACACCGCCCTTATTTGCCTTTGTAAATTTACCCCTGGCAATCCCAAAATTTGACATAGCACGTTTTATTTTTGTGGCATTAATTCCGATCACCGTATTGATTTCATATCTGGTCATTCACAGGGCGGTCAATGAGCAGGGGGAAAAGCAAGATGCATATCTGCACTTGGACGCCCTCATCATAATCTTCCTGAGTTATCCGCTTTATTTTCTTTTCGAACGAGGAAATATAGACGGGGTGGTGCTGATCTGCATGTGTATTGGGCTGGTCAAGATTGACAGATACCCCCACATCGGCGGGTTCCTGATCGCAGCTTCCATTCATTTTAAAGTCTATCCTTTACTTCTTTTGATACCGTTATTTGCGTCTCGCCGCTGGAAACAGCTTTTTTGGACCTGCGCTTGGCTGCTTGTAATTGCCCTTTTATTGGCTCCTTACTGGGATGATTATTTCTCGCTATTAACGAAAAGATCCAATTCATTTCAATTGTTTGAAAATGGGAGTCTGATAAACACCTTCCTGTTTCTGGGACGATTATTGAGCATGACCTTTAATGGCAGGGATTTTTTATGGAGCTATGCGCCAACCTATGCAACAATATTATTCAGCCTCGCTCTGGCGGTCTCTGCACTGGCAGATTACAGGATATTGCCCCACAAGGACAATAAAACAAACCTAGTTAACTCTCTCTTATATTTTCCGTTCATGGTGGCATTTCCAAAATCCGTATACCACTACGAATTTGTCGTTTTAATTCCACTTCTCCCTGTGTTAAATTATTTATGGTCAGGCGCGTCACAGCCTTCACAAAAATTTGCGGTCAGTATGATTGTTATCGGAGTAGCTCTCAGCCAGTGGCATGCAGTGGCCCTGTACTTAATCACCGAAAACATTGGCGCGTATTACATTCCAGGTGTTGGTTTGTTATGTTTAATACTGGGAATTTCCGTTTATAAATGGCAGAATTTACGACAATTTGTACGAACAGGAATTTAGTGATTCCATAATTTCATTCCCGTTCCACGTTCACCCACATCTGTGAACCGTTCGTGGTGATCTCGATCCAGCCGTTAACATCGGTACGCAACAGGGCATAATCCTTCACATTCTCAAGCGTTTCACCATCGGGCATTCCGTTTATGTCCGCCGCATCCACGCTCAATACGATCAGTTCAGGGTTCAAATTTACGATCAGTGCTTCGGGGTTTGAAGCGGCGTACCCTGAATCTGAAAGTGAGAATACACTCACAGATCCTATACTTTCGCCGTATCTCAACTCATCCAATGCTTCAAAGCTCATACCGACCGGAAGTAGGACACGGAAGTTTTGGTACTCGAGCAGCAGTACCGCGCCGCGTGGTCCGCTGGACAGCACGGTCAATGTCGCACCATCGCCGAGATCGAGGACCTGATCTTTTTCCGCTTCTGTCACTGGAACATTTTGCGAGATCAAATATTCGTTCAACACGCGCGAAGAAAACGAAGCCTGACGGTTGCCGCTCCACAAGACTGCCTCAGTTGGATATCGTTCGAGAACGCGCGGCAGGGCGGAAACCTGTTCTTCATCGGTTGCGGCGATGATCAGCCAATCCAGTTTTCTATCGAATGACGATATTCTTCTCCCAAGGTTATCCGATAAGGCCGTTACGCTTTCCCCGCCGTTGACCAATATGTTCTTGCCCGACGGCGTTTTGATCAGGACACCATCTGCCGAGCCGACATTCAAAAACGTGACGTGCAGAAGCCCATCGGGGACGGCAACCGCCGCGCGCCAGACCAGCAGCAAACCGATCACCAGGGTGACGATCACGCTTCCGACTCCGACCGCACCTGCTCTTTGCCCAAAGGACCGAATCCGCTCCTTGAAACCGGACCAGCCAAATGTCACAGAAAGAAGCGCTGCATAGAACAGAACCACGAACCAGATGGAGAAATCCCCGAGGAAGATCGTCCCATTGGGCACGCGGTCGAATATCTCCACAATACGAATCGTATACACGACGAACGGCCATGCGATCCACGCCGCGATCTGTCCGAGCGGAAACCAGACAAGGCTGAGCAGCACGGCAATCCCGCCCAGGATCATCACGGCCGGTTGTGCCGGCAGGATGAAGGGATTGGCTATGAACGAAACGAGCGAGATGCGTTGAAAGTGATAGGCCATGATCGGAATGGTAGTCAGTTGCGCGGCCAGCGTCAGCAAAACAAATTCAGAAAAGAGTTTGGCAAACCTTTCAGCCGCAGATGTGGGAAAGTACTTCATGATAATCCTATTCGCAAACTGCGAAAATGGCTCGGCATAAAGGATGAGTCCCAGCGTGGCAAAGAAAGAAAGCTGAAAGCCGACATCCCATAAATATAACGGATTCCACAAACACATAAGCAGCGCAACCGCCAACAGTGTGTTCAACCCAAGCTGTCTGCGGCCGACCTGCCTTGCCAGTAACGCAAGCGTACCCATTACCGCGGCGCGGACAACTGCCGCGTCGCCTCCGACCAGGATCGTGTAAAGAACAATGGCGGAGACTGCCAATATCGCGCCCCTTCGCTCTCCAAGAAAACGACTGAAGTAAGTGACGAATATCGCCGCGATGATGCTTATGTTGAATCCAGAGATGGCGATGATATGCGCCGTGCCCGTGTCCTTGAAGGCTTGCTGCAGTTCGCGCGTGAGACCTGTATCCACACCGAGCAGAATGCCCGCAAGTAATGATGATTCCGGATCGGGAAAGAGACGATAGATATTGTTGAAAGATTTCTCTTTGAAAGCATACAGCGCACGGAATAACGTATTGCCACCATTACCCGGCAGGAGGGTGATCTCGGTACTGGTCATATACGAATGGATGTTTTTCGCGGCAAGATAATCCCGATACGAAAAATCCTCGTTCTCGGGCGGCGTCTTCAACTTTCCGCGCAGACGGATGCGCTGACCGTACTCGAACGTTTGATTGTTGGAGGCGCGGACAAGGATCAGGCCATTTGCCTCCAAATCGCCATCGCCCGTATCCACTGCTTTGACCTGCACACGCAGATTGGTGTACGTGTCGCGATAATCGGGAGGCTCGACCAACGTGCCTGTGATCAATAGATCATATTCGCGGTCGTTGAAAAAAGCGATGTGGAACGCATCGAATTTGGGAACGGAAAGTTGAAAACGGGCGGCGCCGAGAAAAAGTCCAAAGAGAAGGATGAAGGAGAAAGGGTGAAGGAGAAAACGGAAAGATGAAGGCTTGTCCTGAGCCGAGTCGAAGGGACGAAAGAGACGGGAAAAAACTGCGCTAAGAACGAAAGCAGCAGCAAGACCTGCCCATACTAAAAATGGCAGCGACACCAGGCTGCCTACTACGATACCTCCCAGAAAGGCAAGCGAAAACCACATCAGCGGAGGCTGTGTGGTCAATTGCTCGAGCAGGGATGTGGGATGAGTCGCCGCCTGCATAGATTTGGTTATCATAGCATGGAACTGGTTGGGTAGGATACAATTTCTTCTGTCATTGCGAGGGTTGAGACGCGACAGCGTCGAAATCCCGAAGCAATCCCCAAAACAATCGCGGAGATTGCTTCACCCACTCGCTAATGCTCGGGGCTCGCAATGACGGGAAACTTTATGCCATTACCCAAACCCATCCTCGTCACCGGCGC
>DATHRQ010000393.1:0-4135 GCA_035465095.1 Anaerolineales bacterium
GGACAGGCGCTTTCCATTTTGGGCAGCCAACTGGTGCAATTCGCCCTGATCTGGCACCTGACCGTCAAGACCGGTTCGGCAACGGTGCTAGCAACCGCCTCCCTGGTCGGTATGCTGCCTAACGTAGTCCTTGGCCCATTCATCGGAACGCTGGTCGACCGCTGGAATCGTCGCCGGATCATGCTGATTGCTGACAGTATCGTCGCTTTGGCAACTCTACTCCTAGTGGCTCTATTTGCGCTGGATGTTGTCGAAGTCTGGCATATTTACGCCGTGATCTTCATCCGTTCCCTGGCCAGCACATTTCACGGGAATGCGATGAGCGCTTCTACCTCCCTGATGGTACCAGTAGAGCAACTGACGCGCATTCAGGGACTCAACCAACTGCTCAACGGTGGCCTGAACGTCGTTGCTGCGCCGTTGGGCGCCGTACTGTTGGGAATGCTGCCCATGCAGGGCATCCTATCTATAGACGTGATTACAGCTTTATTTGCCATCCTGCCGCTGGTCTTTATCCACGTTCCCCAACCAGAACGAAATGAGGTAGATGCGGAAAAAACATCCGTCTGGACAGACTTCAAAGCAGGCTTACGTTATATGATCAGTTGGCCTGGTTTGTTGATCATTGGGCTGATGACGGTGGGAATTAATTTCACGATCATCCCTGCCTTTTCGCTGCTGCCACTCATGGTCAAGGACTACTTTGGCGGGAGCGCCATCCACCTAAGCTGGGTGGAATCCGCCATGGGCGCTGGCATGATCCTCGGCGGCGTGTTGCTGAGTGTCTGGGGCGGCTTCTCGCGGAAGATACTCACATCGCTGGTCGGGCTGATGGGCATGGGAACCGGTACTTTGATCCTGGCTTTGTCACCTGCATCATCAATATTGTTTGCGGTTGGTGCTGCACTGCTCGTTGGTTTTATGACCCCAATGACGATGGGACCGTTCTTCGCCATCATCCAATCCACTGTTGAACCGGATATGCAAGCCCGCGTATTCTCACTCTTGAGCAGCGTAGGCACAGGAATAGCACCAATCGGATTGATGATCGCTGGCCCTGTCGCGGATCGGGTCGGGATTCAAGCCTGGTTCCTGCTTGGAGGCGTTTTGTGTATCCTTATGGCGGTGACCGGTTTATTCATCCCCGCCGTGATGAACATGGAAAAGAAGGGCAATCCCATGCCAGAAATAGTTGATACGAGCATCAGGCAAACAGTTTAAGTAGAACGATAGAGGCACAATGAAATCCACAGATCGATCCAATCATTATAAAATCTTCATCAAGGGTAAACTTGATGAACGTTGGTTGCGTTGGTTCGAGGGGCTGGAGGTAACATCCAGCCCTGACAATGAAACCATCATCTATGGAGAGTTCGACCAGTCTGCGCTGCACGGTGTGTTCAATCGCATTCGTGATCTGGGTCTGGAACTGATCTCGGTTCAACAACAGGATTCAGACAGTGAAAAAATGAAAATAGGAAAGGATATTGCCATGTCACACTTTCAAATTCCACAGGACCTATTTCATGAACAGGGATACAAGCGGATCGATGGGATTGATCACTTCTATCGAATTGTAGGAACGGGCGAACCATTCGTTTTCCTGCACGGCGGACCTGGTATGTGGCACGACGAACTCGTTCCATCCTTCTTTGAATTTGCGAAAGATCATCAGTGTATATACTACGATCAACGCGGCAATGGAAAGTCACTGATGGAAAAAATAGATGCAACCAACTTCACCACCGACCTTTTGGTGGATGATCTTGAAGCCATACGAAAAGAATTTGGGCTTGAGGAGGTGAATATCATCGGGCATTCGTGGGGAGGCTTACTGGGCATGTATTACGCCAGCAAATATCCGCAAAACATGAAGCGATTGATCCTTGTCGATCCTGCTCCATCAAATACTGAATTACTCATTAAGTCCTATGAAAACATGATGGCAAGATTTTCTGAAGCTGATTGGAATCATTTGCAGGCAATATATGAAAGTGAACCATATCTTGCTGGAGATCCCGATGCCCACAATGAAGCCATGCGTTTGTCAGAAGGAGTCACATTTTTCAATGAACAGGCACGCGAAGAATACTTCAAGATCGCCGTTTTCGATGAAACGACAGCGAAAAATGCAGTTGCCATCAACGGACCTGCACGGAGTATGAAATTAAATATCACTGTGCAGGATCAACTCAGCAATATTACCTGCCCAACCTTAATCGTACAGGGTAAGGAAGATTTCATCGTCATCGAGGCGGCAGAACTGACTCACAGCTTGATCGGGAATTCGAAATTGATCTATATCGCAAACAGTGGACATTACCCATTCATGGAAGCACCGAACGAATTCTTTACTACACTTAATACCTTTATCGAAGAAATCCGTTGAACAAAGTAAAAAATATATTCGAGCAGAGAAGCCTACTCATCCAACCCTACGAAAAATCATAAAGGAAATATCCCATGCAACCATTTGAATACTTACTTATACAACTCGAACTTGAAGGAATTAAGAGAGTCTCTGGCGGTTTGATCGCATGCTTGCAGCAAAACGCAGACGATTGCCCTCTCGTAATTTCCGCCCGAACATCCGATGGAGAGTCCCTGGTCAGTTTCAACGAATCCGTTTCGGAAGAAATTCGAAGCGCCCTGCCAAAAGATGATCTAAAGGAGTTCAACACAGCATCATCTATTGAGATTTTCAAACAATACGGTATTCAGGCAGAGGCAAGTCACTTCAAAACTTATGCCTTTCCAAACAGTTTTGAATTTGCAAAGACAGAAACGGTCAAATGCCTCGGCAGGAAAGACACCAAAGTTATTGCATTTGACTTCAATGGTTTTACAGACAAAGTTTACGCCATTGAAAACGAAGAAATGATCCTGTCCGCTTGTGTTTCATCCCGCCAAAACCACAAAGCAACAGAAGCATGGGTTATGACCAACCCTGACCATCGCAAGAAAGGTCTTGCACGGCAGGTTGTTGTTGTGTGGGCAGAAGGAATGCAGCAAGACGGGTTGATTCCCTTTTATAGCCACAACAGCAAGAACACAAACTCAGCCATGCTGGCAAAAAGCCTGAAATTGATACCAATTTTCGAAGAGACCGTTATCGAACTGGTATCGTGAATGACACTTTAAAATAACCATATGAAAACTTATAAAGCTTTCACTCCAATGCTGAATTATTTGATGGTTTTCCTGCTTCCGATTCTCGGCATGGCTCTGGGCGTGGGGACCATGTTCCTTCTCAACTTAAATGAGACAGTCTACGGGAACCTAATCGTCAACCTTTTCTTCCTGGTCAGTGTGATTGTTTTGATACGTCTTTTTGAATTTTCATCGGAAAACCTTGGCTTGAAAGTTATCAAAGATCAAATGCAAAGACATGTCGTCCTATCTTTGGCAATCTTTGCATTCTATATGCTTTTCTATGTTTTCGTTATTCGCATCTCAATGCTTAAACCATTTTCTTCGAGCACGCTTTGGGGCTTGTTGACCTACCTCGTCGTGGTCGTTGCCGAAGAGCTCTATTTTCGTGGCGTGCTGTATTCATTCTTTGAAAAGAGCTTATCCGCAAAAACTGCGTTGATCGTCTCCTCGATCTTGTTCGGATTGTTCCACGCCCAACAGGGACTACGCGGAATGGTCTCAAGGATGTTCACTGGTTGGTTATGGGGAAGCGTCCGCTACTCAACAGGGATGATCTTCCTGCTCATCATTCCCATTCATTTTGCGTATAACTCAGTATGGTTGTTGTTCGAAGGGAATTGGAATAACCCACCCGTATGGGCGATCTATATCCTACCTGTAACCGAGTTGGTGATTGGGCTGGTGATCGTCATCTTTCATAACAAGCATTCAAAAAATAACCAGGAGAATATATGAAAGAAACAACAAGGTTTCAAACTATTCCTTTTCTGGCGCTTCTCGTGCTTGCCATGCTGGTCAACATCCTTGCACAAGCAACACACGAAACGGGACATCATTTTGTCTATCAAGTAATGGGACATGAACCCGTCTGGGCATTCACCAAAGTTGTGCAGATGTCGGATACAACGCCATCACATCCCGACGAATGGACATTGAAAACATACCCCGATGGCGCGGTAAACTGGCTGAAGGTCAGCTCCCT
>DATHRQ010000394.1:0-7301 GCA_035465095.1 Anaerolineales bacterium
ACAACTTCATCTGCACCATTGGAGAGGAACCAACTGCCTCCATAACTATAGTCGACAGGTGCGCCACCATTGGTACCAGTATCAGTGTTATTACCCAATACCAGATAACCACCGGCCGGAATGAGCAAAGGTCCACCGTTATTGATCACGTGGCTGTCAATATCATTGTCAGCGATGGTCCAGCCATTGATATCCACAGCGCTGCCACCCGCATTGTATAACTCAAACCACTCTCCAGCGCTATCTGCAACTGCTGATGGGTTCTGCATAATTTCGTTAATAACGATTACAGGAGTGCCTGGTCCACTGCAATTAGCGGTATGGGCACCGAGTCCATCAAAAGTGTTCTGGGCAAATGTCACCCATTCAACAGAAGCATCAAAAGCATCCGTAGGATTCGTATCGCCTGCACAAACAGTATCAGAGCGGCGAAGCGTATCATCCTGACCGCCGCCAGGCCATTGACTGCCAGGGTCAACACCCACCTGTCCGAAGGAATCCACAACAGCGCCGCCATTTTTCAACACAAGAGCATCGTCGCCGTTGAAATTGATCACAGAACTGCTTATGAGGTCTGCCACTGCAAGGATTGCCGCATCAGCGGTTCCGTGCGCCAAGACAAAAACATCTCCATCGGCCAATGTGCCGCTTAGAGCAACACTTTGTGATGGAGATGAGGCACCGTTTGAATACAATTCAAGCGTGTAAGTGGATAAGTTAACTGATCCGCCCGTGCCATTATAGATCTCGACAGCTTTATTGAATGAACTTCCTTCAATATATTCAGAAATGAACAGTTCTGTTGGCACTGCAGCCTGCACGCTTTGTATGGGCGCAGCCATCAGCATCAAAGCCAGAATCACTACAAATGAAAACACCTTATTCAAAAGCTTGTTCATATTTATTTAGTCTCCTCAAGTAAATTCATAGATATTAAATTACATTTTGTGATGAAAAAATCGGTTTTTACGAACGAGACGCACCTCCTTAAGTGCAATCGCCTATTTTCGCTGGAAACAAAATAGATCCCCTCCTTTTCATTTTAGGATACGCCTAACGAAAAAGCAAGGTAAAACAAGGTATGTGTAACCTTTTGGTACTTTTCTCAAATGAATTAGACTTTGTCTCATTGCATACGCGTATAGACCTGCAAATTCCCAAATTTTCTCAGACATTGCATAAAAAGAGACCCGCCTTGGGGCGGGTCTCTTCGTTCAAGGGAAAGAATATCACTTGAGTTTCAGGCTTATGACCACCGGATCGTGATCCGAGGCGCGGTAGGGACCGGGGGCAACCATGGAGGTATCGAACCAATCGAGGAATCGAGGCTCGTCCGCGTTGATATGCCAGACCTCAGCCTTCTTGACCTGATCTGCCATCGATGGTGTGGCAAATGCGTAATCCAACAGACCTCGTCCAATCCACGGCGCTGCGAAACCAGCGAAGAAGTTGTAGGAGTAAGGGTCATTGTCCCACTCGCGGACCAGGTTCACCAACTCGGTCTCGAAGGCAAGAATGGGATCTTCGTCAAGATAAGCATTCATGTCACCGAGAACAATCACATCAGGATCACCGGTTGCTGCGACCAGATCATCGACCATCTGCAACACGCGCTCAGCCTGCGCTACCCTCGTGGCGTTGAAGCAGGACTGACCATCGCCCTGATCCGTGTCAAGACCAGCCGCTCCACCACAGCCCTTCGACTTGAGGTGGTTGTTGATCACAGTGAACGTCTCGCCATTGAACATGAACGTCTGTGCAACAGGTCGACGGCCGATCGGGTCTGTACGACCCGGCGGGATGGTATCAAAAATAGGATCGATAACCGTTACAGGATCTCCAATTGGAGTGACGCGGTCGTTGCGGTAGATGATCTCATTCCGAATCGGATATACGTTGGCATCGTGCGGGCCGATCCACGACCAGACATCAGCGCCCTCGGATGCATTCAGCGCTGCCACAAGAGTCATGATGGGCGTGTGCGCGGGATCATTCTCGATCTCTTGCAGGCCGATAATGTCGGCGCCAGTGCCTTGTAATTCAGCCACCAGTTTTTCGGTCTGTACCGCCAGCTGCGCAGGTGTGGAAGCACCCCGACCGCCAAGCGTCGTCCAGTAGTTGAGGACGTTCGCGCTGGCAATCACGAGGTTGCCATATGTGTTTATCTCAGCAGGGGGGCGGGCATTCTGCGAAACGAACTTCACAGACGCAGGGTCTTGCGGTTGGATCCGGTAGTTACCGAATGAGTAGTTGATGGCACCCACCAGCGGATTAACGATATCCCCCAATCGCAGTGTCCCTTCAGCATTCGTGTAGGGAACCGGGCTCGGATTGGACCAGGTCGAGCTGTCATCAAGCAGCACGCTGCGGGCCATGTTATCTTCAGCAAGCGCCGCCGCATCGGGCCCAACCGGATACTCGTTCGTCGGCTGCTCTACCACGCCCTTCTCGGCCAGCCATACCTCTCCAAAACGGTGCTGATTGAACGTGTCGGTCACGAACATCTGACGCGGGAAGCGTACGTACATACCTTCGTAGGCTTCAGCGTTGGAGTTGAAGTCCCGGGCGAAGACGTTGGTCGCAACCGGCTGGAAACCGGTACCGCAGACCGTGCCCGCGTCGAGCCACTCCATCTGGGTAAGGCCGAACTGCTCATCGATCGTTCCTTTTACCCGGACAAGATCGCCAACGGATGGGTCAAACGAGGGACCCCAGGAATCGCGGTGGTTGACGAACAGGCCGTCGGAAGTGGCAGAATCGCCATCACCAAAACGGTCCTGGATGAAGAATCCGCTCAGTTGCGAACTTTTCTGCAAATCAACTGTGACGATTCCCTCAGTGACAACCACATCACCGTGGAAATCGCTCTCCGAACCACTCCCCTGGATCTCATAGATCGGTGTGAATGGATCACCGCAGACTCCATGCTCGTCCAGGTTCGGAGCTGCAAAGGCCGAGGTATACGGTGCTAGGGCCAAAGCAAGCGCGAGAATTAACATACTGGAAAATACTTTTTGAAGTGTCTTGGTCATATTACTCTCCTCAAATTGAAATATGGTTTTAAATAGTCGAAAAACATTTTTGATGTAAGCTCGGTTTTCACGGGCGAGACGCACCTCCTCAAATACATCTTCACATGTAAGCCGACAAAACAAAACATTCCCCTCATCCTTCTATTCTAGGATATTTCCAACCAAAAAACAAGAAAAGTGTAACCTTTTGGTCATTTTTTAATGTTTTGTTCTCCGGTATCTGGTTTTGCTATAATTTCCGCTTATGCCCATCGTCCGTACCGCGTTAAAATCCATCTGGACGCGCGATTCTTCCATCCTTTTTGGCGGATTCCTGCTCACAATCTTCCTGATCGTCTACATTTGGTGGCCTCTGGCCGAGGAGTATCTCGAATATGTCGATTGGAACGGTTCGTGGTGGCGCTACATGGACTGGCTGTTGCTGGGTATTTTCGGTTTCATGTCCGTCACCATCATTGCGCGGGCGGACTTGAAAACCGACCTGCTTATTATCTTCGTCGGTGTTTGCGGCGGGCTAGCCATAGAATCTTGGGGCACACAAACGAATCTCTGGCATTACTATACAAATGAACGCCCGCCTATGTGGATCATCCCTGCCTGGCCGATCGCGTCGCTATCCATCGATCGGATAACAAAATTATTGGATTGGATTATCGGTCGTGATAGGACTACTCTATTCTCTGTTCTTTACTGGATCACCTTCGCATCATTCCTAAGCGTGATGCTGATCTTTGTTTCCCCAACCTTGGACAAGTCCTTTACCTGGATCGCATTAGCCTTGTGCGTTCTGCTTATCTTTACACCCACAGATCATCGCTTCGCATTGTTAACTTTCATCGCTGGCTCGGGGCTGGGATATTATCTCGAAGTGTGGGGCACCACGCGCGAATGCTGGACGTATTACACCTATCAAACGCCTCCGTTATTCGCAGTGTTGGCGCACGGCATGGCAGCGGTCGCTTTTTGGAGGGCGGGATTAATGATGAAAATGCTCGGGGAGAGATTTGGCTTCCTGGAGCCTCAACAAGCGTCCGCGGAGAAAGCAGCGTAATTTCATCCAAAACCTCTTGACACCGGGGGGAATCGTCGTAGAATATGACCTTGTGGTCATATGACCTGCTGGTCACATTTATCCCCCACATCCCCGCCATTGACCACTGGGGGCTGTGAAAAGGAAATAAAATGATACGCGTTGATGATCTTACTTTTACTTATGCCGGCACGAGTGCGCCTGCTGTCAGGGACTTAAATTTTGCCATCGAACCCGGCGAGATATTCGGATTCCTTGGCCCGAGCGGCGCAGGAAAATCAACCACACAGAAGATCCTGTTTCGCCTGTTGCAGGGATATCAGGGATCGGTGCAGGTATTCGACCGCGACCTGAACGAGTGGGGCTATGAATATTTCGAGCAGGTCGGCGTGAGTTTTGAATTGCCCAACCATTACACCAAACTGACCGCGCTGGAGAACCTGCGCTATTTCGGCGCGCTGTATCAGGGACCTGTCGCTGCACCCGAGGAATTATTGGAAATGGTCGGCTTGAGCGAAGACGGCGATATGCCCGTTTCACAATTCTCAAAAGGGATGAAGATCCGCCTTAGCGTGGCGCGATCATTGATCCATAACCCAAAACTTTTGTTCATGGACGAGCCGACCGCAGGGCTCGACCCTGTCAACGCGCGCAAGGTCAAGGATCTGATCAAGGCGCAGAAGGATGCTGGCAAGACGGTCTTTCTGACTACACATGATATGCACATCGCCGATGAGCTTTGCGATCGGGTTGCATTCATCGTGGATGGTGAGATCAGCCTGATCGATTCACCCAGTGAATTGAAACTCCGCTATGGCAAACGGGAAGTACGCGTGGAGTTCGGCTCGAACGGCAACAAGGAACAGCGTGACTTTGGGCTGGAAGGTCTGGCCGACAACGCCGAGTTCCTGAACCTGCTGCGCGGCGAGAACGTCCGCACCCTGCACACACAGGAAGCGACACTGGAGAATATCTTCATTCAGGAAACAGGACGGAGGCTCGCATGACCCGCCTGCTTTCCATCGCACGCTGGGATGTGCAGCTGCAATTCCGCAACGGCTTCTATTATGTCTCTGCGGCCATGGCTGTGTTCTTTGTCATCCTGCTCAGGCAGTTCCCTCAAGTGGACTGGGCATATTGGTGGCCCGCGATCATCACAGGCAACCTGACCGTCAACGCCTATTATTTCATGGCGGGTATTGTCCTGCTTGAAAAAGGGGAAGGCACCATGGAGGCACAGATCGTCACACCCTTACGCCCGTGGGAGATACTCTCATCGAAAGTTCTCACGTTGGGTCTGCTCTCCCTTTTTGAGACCTTGACCATCGTTGTGCTTGTGCAAGGTCTTCAGTTCAACTGGTTCCTGCTTGTCATTGCCATCGTGTTGTACATCGCAATACTGGCATTGTATGGATTTATCGTCGTCGTGCGTTACGATTCGATCAGCCAGTTCCTATTGCCGTCGGTCATATGGACTATGGGATTTTCACTGCCGCTGTTGTACTACTTTGACATTTGGCGTCATTGGGTGATGTTCATTCATCCCCTGCAAGCCATCTTGATATTGATCCAGTCCGCGTTCACGTCACTGCCAGCATGGCAGATCGTGTACGGGATCGGTTACGCCCTGCTATGGACGGGCATCGCAATGGTTGCCAGCCTGCGCATGTTTCATCGCTTTGTGGTAACGAAGGAAGGAATTAGAAAATGAATATCGGAACAATGCTCCGTTCGCTCGGCCCCATAGACGTGCGTAATGTCCGCCGCGATAGCATGACTTCGTGGATGATCTTCATTCCAATTATTTTGGCGCTCATTATGCGCTGGGGCGTGCCGCCGCTTAATACATGGTTGATCGAGCAGCACAATTTCAACCTCGTCGAATACTATCCTGTTTTGCTGGCGTATCTTTTCATTGGCATGTGCCCAATGGTTTTCGGTGTCGTAATCGGTTTTCTTCTGGTGGATGAAAAGGACGACAACACCCTGACCGCTCTTCAAGTGACTCCGCTGCCCCTCAGCAGTTACCTCGTCTATCGAGTGACGATCCCGATCATTTTGACCTTTGTGCTGATGTTCGTTATTTTTCCTTTGGCGAACCTGACATCGATCAACCTGGATGAGATTCTATATTCCGCGATTGCCGCGGCGCCAATGGCACCCATGCTTGCACTGATGATCGCTTCCATTGCACAAAACAAGGTGCAGGGATTTGCGCTGATGAAGTTGATGGGTATCGTCCTGCTGGCTCCCGTCCTGGCTTATTTTGCCCCTGCTGGATGGGAACTGGCATTCGGCATCTTCCCTACCTACTGGCCGATGAAGGTCTATTGGCTGTTGTATGCGGGTGAAACAAATATATGGTTATATCTGCTCATCGCAGTTGTTTATCAGTCGCTGGTCACAGTTTTGTTGGCAAGAAGGTTTTACAAAGTATTGCATCAATAAAATAATGTAGGGGCGACCCGTCGGGTCGCCCCTACAAAAAAAGGAAAATTTCATGGACACCATCACGATCATCGCATACGCACTCATCCTTTACGGCATCATCGCCATCGCTCTTGCCTACTTCAAACCCAGATCCATTTGGAAGATCGGCAAGATCCAGGGTTTCGTGCAGCTGCTCGGTGAAAAGGGGACCGTCATCTTCTTCGATCTTATCGGCGTTCTTACAATCGCAGGCGGCATCTATCTTTTATTTAGGTAACCTCATGACTGAACAAAATACAGCTTTCGCCCAGCGCAGCCTGGAGAAAATACACTTCGATCACAAGGACATGGATTATTACCTGTCATGGATACTTGGACGCGACATCCATGATGGCAGCAACCGCGAAGAATGTCTTGCCACGGCACAACGCATCACCAATGCAGATGCGGAGAGTTGGTACAGTGAATGGACCGCTCTGGCAGTACAGGTACAAAGCCAGGCAGAACACGCACTTCAAAATGGAGACAGGGAAGCCGCCCGCAAAGCTTTCCTGCGCGCCTGCACATATCACCGCGCGCCGCTTTTCATCATGGGACAGAAGCACCCTGATTTCTATAAACATTGGCGGAACATGCAAACCTGTTTTCGCAAGGCTGCTGAACTTTTCGACCCAATCATCGAGCCCATCGAAGTTCCCTTTCAGGGACAAAATCTATCGGGTTATTTCTGGAAGGTGGACACCAGTGATACGCTGCGCCCCACGCTGATCGTGGTTGGAGGCGTCGAGACATGGGCCGAGGACAGCTAC
>DATHRQ010000395.1:0-4132 GCA_035465095.1 Anaerolineales bacterium
TGTGCAGAGAAGCGCTGTCGTCTCTACAAACGCCCTGATGAAAACCGACTCTGAACGGGATGTTATCGAGGCGAAAGCGGTCAGCACGACATAGGGACGTTGCACACGTCCGTTCGGGGCCTGGATAAAAGCATAAATATCAAGGCCGGTATAGCCAAGAGGCGAACCAGACTCACTAAACAGTGAGCCAGCCGGGGTTTGAGAAGGAAATGGAGTATCTGTTAGAAAAGGGGAAGGCGTGGGAGTGGATCCGCTTTGAAAGACGGATCTCAAGAATTCAGGTTGGTCATCCGCGACCTGTGCCTGAACAACGAAAATTCCGACCACTCCGGGAAACCCTATTCCCAGAATCAAAAGAACAAGGAATAAGGAGTGTTTCCTTCGTTTTTGCATAACCCCTACTTGACGCCCAATCGGGAGGTAACACGCTTCCAGGTTGGGGAGGGCACTGCTGGAGGCAGAGCCTTATAGCTTTCATCACTCAACTTATATGCCATGGCCTCAAGCTCAAGGCAGATCGGCAGATCGGGGTTCGTAAGAATAAACGGCTGACCAAAATTCAAGGCACGGTTGACCTCGCCGGCCTCATAGGGCAGCACAAAATCGATCTCGCGTTTTAAAACCTTCTCGAGCTGCGCCTGTTTGATGGCAGGGTTCGATGAATTGTTATTCAACACGATCTTGACCTTGTCGACTGCCACACCAAGCCGGTCGTATATTTCAAGGGCGCTCATGGTGGAACGCAGGGAAGCCATCTCGGGAGCCATGACCAACAGGATCGATGACGATATATTCAACATGTTGATGGCCATATCAGAAAAATCATGGGATGTGTCGACGACAATAAAATCGTTATGTTCCTTCACTCCTTCCATGAACAGCTCGAGAATCTCGCTGGTAAAGGTGTCTGACGCGATCGGGAATCTGGGCGAAGCGATGTAACGAATACCGCTTTCATGTTCACACATCATTTCCTCGATAACCAAATCGTCAAGATTTTCTTCCCGTACGCCGACGAGGTTTTCCCAGGTGGCATGAGGTTTAGCGTTCAGCATGAGCGCGATCTGCCCGGCAGTCAAAACACCGTCGATCAGAAGAACCTGATTATTCCAAAGTTTCCGGAACGCAAGGCCAAGGTTTACGGCTATACTCGAACATCCGAGCCCGCCTCTCAGGCTGTGAACCGCAACAATGGTAGCGTCTGCAGCCTTTTTGGATGAAGCCTCATCCCCCGATTGAGACTTGCCACGGCGTGTAAGAATTCCCATGCGCGCGACCAGCTCTTCCGGCTGGAACGGCTTGACAAGATAATCATCTGCCCCCAATTCGAAAGCCTTGAGTTTCTCACTTAACTCATCCTTGGCTGTAATAACAATGACAGGAATGTGGCTGAATTTTGAATCGCGTCGCAACCGATCAAGGATCTCAAATCCATCCATTTCCGGCATTTTGAGGTCGACGATCAGCAACCCCGGGTCAAAGGATTGGATTTTCGCCAGACCCTCAGCCCCAGACTTGGCGTATTCAAGCTCGTAGTTGAATTCTTGAAGTTTTTTTTGAATTAATTTGTAATAGAACTTTTCGTCATCGATCAACAAAACCCGCATTCGATCCTCCTGCAATTTCCAATTTTCTATTCATTTCCTGCGCCAAGAAAATTGGATGCATTGTGTATAAATTCATCTGCAAGCGCTTGAATAGCTTTCATCTCGGTGATAATTGATTCAGTATAACCTTCACTTGCCCTATTTTCAAGCCTGCCAGCATGTTGAGATAGTTGCAAAGCACCCAGATTCGACGATACTCCTTTGAGACCGTGTGCACTTCTGGAGAGTCCATCCATATCTTTTACGTCAAGCTGTTTTTTCATGGCAGCTACTCTCTGCGGAAGTTCACGGACAAAATCGGATAGCAGCTCGCGAAACACCTCTTCATCTCCTCCCACCTGCTTCAAGCCATCGGAAGGATCAAACACCAAAACATCGTCCTGGTTGACAGTTATCGGCTCCTCAGGTTCATATACAGGGTCGTTTTTGTGATGGTCAATACCGTAGTTCAGAATTTGACGCAAGTGTTCCATATCGAATGGTTTTGCAATGTAATTATCGATGCCTGCATCGAACAACTCGCTCCCTTTTTCCGGAAGATAGCTGGCCGTGAGCGCCACTATATAAGATTTTTTGGAGCCTCCATCCAAAGCGCGGATCCTTCGGCTCGTCTCGACGCCATTCATTTCCGGCATTTGAAGATCCATTAATATAATATCGAAACGTTTTTGCTCCGCCAGAGTGCAAGCTTCGAATCCGTCCGAGGCAAGTTCCACGTGGTGATCCTCACGGGTCAGGATCAGGCGCATCATACGCCTGTTCATTTCATCATCGTCAACCACCAGGATGCTTAATTTCTCAGTTGTGGGCGATGTCATAACAAAAAATTCTCTCCTAAATTCGGGCGAAGCCAAGGTCATGACGATAATTATATATAAAAAGTTACCCTTAACTGCTTGTATAAACAAAAACGCCCGAAATCGGGCGTTTTTGTTGTTTCCTAACCTATTCTCATGCTGTTTCTGTCTCTTCTCTCATTTTTGGCTTGAGGAAAAGCATGAACGCATACGCCAGAGCGAAAAGAACATAGATTACGATCGCAATCCAACCGTTTGCGCGTATGACTGCCCTGCCGCCGGTCATACCGACAATGGCCACAACCGCCCCCAAAACCGAACTTATCAACAATGCCATTCCTAGGTTTTTCTGGACGGCCGTATCCTCTGCATCTTTCGCAAACCAAAGCACCAATCCCAGAGCAACCATTGCTGAGCCAAAAAATCTTGAAACAAGAAGGGTCGAAGCATACCCTTCCGACACGCCAAAATACGCCAGGGCCGTTGCAGGCACAAACATAAAGGCCAAACCGAGCGCAACTGCAACCAACGCGTTTAGAACGAACAGAAATTTGTAATTCATTATATTCTCCTTTTCAATTTGTAAAAGATGTCCGATAAATCCACTATACAATACCTGTTCACCAATTGGAAGAGAAATTGCCCCGCCGGGCTTTACATCTACTTAACATCATTTGTCGTACAAATGTCTTTCCCAGGAACGTACAAATCGAGGCAGCCGTGGACAGCACGGCTACCGGCACTTTTCGATTTCCCGTTTGTGCTATATAATGCATTCATCATGCAATATACGAACTGCTTCGCCAACAACAATAATAATGACAATGACGATACTGGAATCGTTGGGCGAGGCTTTGCTGGTTGACAAACAGCTCAGGTCAACTCGAATCGCCCGACGCATACGCGAAGGGCGATTTATTTTGTCTGTATCCATCGGAGGCACATCATGTATAAAACTCATTCTTGTGGAGAATTGAACGCATCCCACGAAGGTCAGGAGGTGACTCTCGCAGGCTGGGTCCACAACGTCCGTACATTTGGCGGGGTGATCTTCCTTGTTCTCCGCGATCGCCATGGAATCACACAGGTCGTGTCCAACCCGGACGCCTTCCCGGAAGCGCATAAACTTGTCACCGAGGCCAGAGCCGAATGGGTGTTGCAGGTTTCAGGTCCGGTTAAGATCCGGCCGGCCGACCAGTTCAATCCTAAAATGCCAACCGGTGAGATCGAGGTCGAAGCGCACAAAGTGGTTGTCTTGAATCAATCCAAGGCAACGCCGATCGTCGTGAGCCGCGAAGAGGATGAAAGCGAGGACGTCCGCCTAAAATACCGCTATCTTGATCTGCGCCGTGAGCGGATGACGCGCAACATGGTCCTGCGCCACAAAGTCACCAAATTCATGCGCGACTACATGGACAAGCATGGATTCATAGAAATCGAAACGCCGATCCTGTTCAAAGCCACGCCGGAGGGCGCGCGCGACTACCTCGTGCCGTCCCGCATTCACCCGGGTCATTTCTACGCGCTGCCGCAGTCGCCGCAGCAGCTCAAGCAGCTGTTGATGGTGGCGGGCATGGACCGATATTTCCAGATCGCGCGTTGTTTCCGCGACGAGGACCTGCGCGGCGACCGCCAGCCCGAGTTCACACAACTGGACTTCGAAATGTCATTCACGCATCGTGACGATGTACTAGATTTGGTTGAAGACCTATATACCAAGATGCTCCC
>DATHRQ010000396.1:0-2800 GCA_035465095.1 Anaerolineales bacterium
TATCAGGAGCGCCTTAAGAAATGACACAGTTCTGCCTCGTCCGCCACGGACAAACCGATTGGAATCTCGAAGGAAGGTATCAGGGGCAAAGCGACGTGCCGATTAACAACAAAGGCATCGAGCAGGCGGAATCACTGATCGAAAAACTAAAGGATCAAAATTTTTCTGCCATCTATGTCAGTGATCTTATGCGCGCAAAACAAACGGCGGAACCGATCGCAAATATGCTTGGTCTTCCCATACAGGTCGAGCCGCGTTTGCGTGAGATCAATCAGGGTGAATGGGAAGGGGTTTTGGTGGACGACATCAAGGCACGCTATGACGAAGTATGGTCGCAGCGAACGGTTGACCCTGCAAATGTGAGGCCGCCTGGTGGAGAAACCGTCCGTGAGGTGGCAACGCGTGTCTATGCCGCGCTGGATGACATCTCCCGCCTCTTCCCTACAGGACGCGTGCTCATCGTTTCCCATGGTTTATCCATCGCGACAGCCATCTGCCGCGATCAGGGCATACCCGTGGGTCAGGCATATACGGTCATCCCTGATAATGTGCAGCCGGTATGGATGGAATGGAAAGCAGGCCAGGAATACACTGCGGACTCAACCAGGATCGATTCTGTCTGATAAACATCCTCCGCATGGATCAAATTGATCGTGCAGAATCAGCCGTTTGTTGGATAGAGCCGCCCAACCATTCCAATCTCATGACGACGTCTGATGGAAACATTTGGCGTGTATAATTTTCCACACGACAATTACCTGAGGAGAGTCAGACTATGAGACAAACTTTGTTCGAGCGTTATGGGGGCTTCGCCAAGATCAGCAAGATTGTAATGAGCTTCTATGACAAAATGCTGAGTTCGCCTTTACTGGCACCCTATTTTGCCAAGACCGATATGAAGCGCCTGATCGACCATCAGACCAAGTTCATCTCCAGTTTGATGGGCGGCCCGGCATCCTACACCAACGAACACCTGGAACGCGTCCATGCGCATCTCGGTATTACGGAAGCTGCATTCAAAGAGTCGGTTGTGCTGATGAGGGAAACTCTGGAAGACCATGACTTTATGGACGAGGATATTCATACCGTTGGGGATGCAATGAACAGCACCAAAAACTACATTGTGGCAAAGAAGTAGCATGACAGAAAAAGAAGAAGCACAGATCGTTGCAAATGAAGAAACCCTGCGCCGCATCGCACAGACGCTCAATGTTGGGGTTGCCATTGTCGACCCGGAAACCTGGGAAGTGATCTTCGAAAATGCCAGTTTTTTTAACTGGTTTGCACCCCCCGAGGATGCCGATGCGCCGCTGACACAACGCATGCCCGGGCTGAAATTTGAGCGGGCGAAGGCACGCCTCAAGGATGGACGGCCGTTCAACTGTGAAACCGAAACATCCTTTGGAGGCAGAAAGACGCCGCTGGCGGTCGAATTGAAACCGCTGCCCGAACATCCCTCCGGCGCGGTGGTGGTGGAATGCCATGACATTTCCAAACAGAAGCAGGCGGAGTATCTGCTCGAGTCGTATTCCAAGATGGCGGAGAAGAACGCCAAGGATCTGGAACGTGAAAAGGAACGCGCCGAACGTCTGCTTTTGAACATCATGCCCAGGGCGGTATTCGAAGAAATGAAAGATTACGGCACGGTTACACCGCAACTATTCGAGAATGCCTCCATTTTAATGATCGATTTTGTGGGTCATACGGAAATGGAGATCTCGCGCGACCCGGCTGCCCTGGTGACCGAGCTGAACGACATGTTCACCGTCTTCGACCGCATCACAGACATGTTCAACTGCGAAAGGATCAGAACCGTTGGAGATGGCTATGTGGCTGTCTCCGGATTACCCGATCAATCATCCGACCACGCGCATAATCTTGCACGCGTTGCCCTGCGGATGCTGCGCTACATTGAAAAAAGGAACTCTGCTCACGCAGAGGCATGGTACTGCCGCATTGGGATCAATTCGGGTCCGGTGATCGGATCACTGGTCGGCATTCAGAAGTACGTCTATGATATTTTTGGGCCGGGGATCAACATGGCAGCCCGTATGGAGACGTTATCCGAAGCGATGAAGATCACGGTCAGCGAAAGCACCTACCAACTGATCAAGGATGATTTTCAATGTGAGGAACGAGGGACCTTCGAGGTGAAGGGATTTGGGGAGCAAAAGCTTTATTATCTGGAGAGGGAGCATCCCAGGGTCAGATAATCCATCAAACGGGGGCGAGACGACCTCGCCCCTACAATTGAATTGTTTTCGAATTTATCTTCAAACCATTCCCTGCTATTTCTACAACGTCATTTTCAAATCCAAAGAAACTCCAAAACGTGACCTGGGACGCGTCCGCCTCGAGCAAGACCGAAATGGCTGGTTCCTTGTGACCGTAATAGCGTGATCGCCAGCCTCGCGTTGATTCGGGGTCCGCGCGGACGATGGAGAGTTCGCCGTTTCCATTTAGTCTGCCGACCTGTAGTTTGTATTTCATCTCTTCAAGTGACAACAAAATCGAATCCCCATTATGTTCAAAGAGATAATCGTTGAGCAGCCAATGAAGCGCGTATTGATGTGACTCACTTGCTATTAGCTTATCTATCACCAGCCAACGATCTTCTTCCAAAGACATGACGGTTCGTTTGTGCGATACAGGTTTGTATCCATCATGTTCGCCCTGCCACATATCTTTCCCGTGTTTGATAACCTTGCCCCTTGACCAGTTCGTCCATGTGAAACGGCTGAGCATGGTCATTTGATCTTTGTTATCCACGGTGACGGTGTTATGCACGGAAGTTTGTGCC
>DATHRQ010000397.1:0-3996 GCA_035465095.1 Anaerolineales bacterium
ACCACGCCGATAAACCCCATGATGATGCGGTCGATGGGCTTATCCTCGTTCCAGCCCGCATACCCGCCCAGAATCGTCCCCAACAGCAGGCGGACCATGGTAATGAAGGCCGATGCGATAAGCGTATTACGCGCGCCGTGCATCAGCAGGCTGAGCAGATCGGTACCCCAACGATCTGTGCCCAAAGGGAATTCCGGCGAGGGAGCTAGCGGCGGACGGATGAATTCGTCATTTTCCGCATCAAAATGCGGAACGATATGCTGTCCTGCGATATACGGGTTCTGCGGCGCCCAAACGGGACCGAAAAGGACGAGTGTGAACAACCCAAGGACGATGATGACACCCAGGATCAATGGCAGGTTCAGCAGAACTTCCCGCACGGAAAACCGTCTGCGCATGCCGCCGGGCATCTCTCCCTGTGCATCCGCTTCGGGGGCAGAAGCAGGCATCCCGTCGAGATCGACGCGCGGGTTTAGGATCAGACCCAGAATCCGCCTGAGCCAGTTCATGCGTCCTCCCTGATGCGCGGATCAATAAATCGATAGAATAGGTCCAGGAGCAGATTGACAAGCAGCAATGTCAGTCCGAGCGTAAGCGCCAACGTCACCACCAGGCGGTCATGACGGGCATCGATGGCCTCCAGCAAACGCAGTCCAATGCCGGGCCAGGAGAAAAAGAACTCGACAACCGGCAGCGTGCTCAGGGAAAAACGCAGGGAGACGCCAACAGCGGTCAGCACAGGGATGGCAATATTTTTCAGCGCATGGACGCTGACCACACGACGCCGATACAAGCCCTTTGCGTATGCGGTACGGATAAAGTTTTCCTCCAGAATGCGATCAAGGGCAATGAACGATGTACGGGTCAGGTAGGCCAGCGGACGCGCCATAAGCACCAGCACCGGCATGAGCATGTGATCGAAGTCCCAGCCGAAGCCGGCCATTTTCACCAGGGGTCTGCCGAAGATATCCAGATAGAGCAATTCGCCCTGTTGAAGCAGTAAACCTGCAAAGAAGGAGGGTGTGGAAACGCCAAGAATCGTCAGCACCATAATTGCAAGAACGGTTCTTTTGTTCTTTATCAGCGCCGCAGAAATGCCAATGGATGTTCCCAACAGCGCGGAAGCCAGCATCGCAACGCCCAACAAACCCATACTCTTGGTGTAAGTATCCTTGAGAAGTTCCCAGATCGTTATTTCCCCCAATAGTTCGTGATTTATCGTCCCAAGTTCGCCGGAAAACAGATCTTCGATATAAACGCGCGTATCGGCCCAGGCTTGCTGCCCATGGTTGACAACATCGTAATCAGGCTCACGAACATCTGAATTATGAGACATCTGCATCCCAAGATAGATGAAGAAAACTATCAGGACGCAAACAGACACGATGAATATTATTCGACGACCGGCAAAACGCAGCATATATTCGATTTAACTTCCAGGATTTGGTAACTCAAAGATTATAGGAAAGAAAGATGGGATTGACCCCCCTCGCTGGAGGGAGATTGGCCGGTTCCACGGCATGGATTGGTCAGGATGTGTGGTCGGTTCCGTATAGAGAGTCTCTGATCTCGCGCTTGGACAATATCGCTTCCAAGGCTCCTCCGCCGATCGCCAGGGCTTTATCGGAGACCAAATAGCATAAACGCGCGTCGTCACGCGGATCCACATCGCCGATCTTCAATCCTTTGGGAACCTCCAAGCCGTCGCGGATCAACCCGCGCAGAACGCCCTTGAATGGGCTTAAGATTTGTGATTTACGATCTCCGACTTCAGATTGAATCTCTGCAATTACCTGTCCCTCTTCCAAATGATCTCCAATGCTTGCTTTGGAAATTACAGTCCCATCCGCTGGCGCGCGCAGCACACGGCGCGGGTTGCCTTCCGGTTCGCCGCTGTCAGGCTGGGCGGTTCCGTCCCAGATCACACGTCCCAATGTGTGGCTGCGGTTGGTTTCGATCACAGCGTGGCAGTTGCGCCCTGCGTGGAACCCAGGCCCAAGCCCGATATGAAGCGGGATGTCCTGAGAAATAGGCGATGGCGGCTGTTTCGTGAGCCGCGCGTCTACCACGACTGGAAAATGAAAAGTGGAGAGGATATCTGCGTTCGGATCGATCAGCACTGGGATTTCATCCGCATCATCCCATGCCGATAGCTGCTTCGCCTCGATCAGCCTGGCCCTTATCCCCTCAACTTCCACCACTCCATCAAAGACCGCTTCTGCAAACGAGACCGTGCGCCTGACCGCCAATGGCTGCGCAAGTTCAACTATGACGACCCTGATCCCTGCGCGATGCAAACGGACGGCAACGCCGGTGGCAAGATCGCCGCCGCCTCGGATCAGCACGCGGTTATTTCTTGACATCGGTCTTGTGCGTATTCTCCAACTGCTCGGGAGACTCTTTCGCCTTTATGGTTTGTTCCTGCAGCAAATGACCGAACGAATACAGGAGCAGATAAACAAAAAGGAAGAAAAATGTATATAGGAAAGTGAAGGCTGCCAGCCTGCGGCTGGGATCGATCACCACGCCGAGGATATTCATCGCGGTCTCGGTGGGGTTTTGCAGAATGTCCCACGAGTTCAGGCGCATAAAGCGCCCGATATAAATACCGAAACTGCTGGCCGCCGATATGATGAACACAAAAGCCCAACTCGAAAAACGCCCGAATCTCCGCTGGATAATATCCTGCATCAGATACAACGACACAACGCCGAGCAGCATGGCCGTCCATGAACACCATACGACGATGATGACGTCATACCACAGCGGCGCGTCGGTGGCGGTGCGGGCCAGGTCCTGCAGGTCGGTCAACATATAGGGCGCGTTGGGGAAGAAGATCAACCACAGGAACGCGACGACCGGAATCACAAGATACAGCCAAACCCTGCGCCAGGAGACAGCATGCGCCAGGTACGAAAGGATAAAAGGAATCCACGCCAGAAAGAGGTTCCAGATCAAGCCGAGATGGCGGCCTGTGTCACTGTACGCAACCCTTGCCAGAACCAGACCAATACACACAGCACAGGCTACATTGAGCAGTGTGAACACGGCAATATTATGCCGGTTGCGGATAAAGAAATTTCGAAATCGGTTGGACATATAATTTTTTTATCAATTGGTTAAGTGTGGTCTCAATCAACTGAATTTCCCTTACATTTCACTCAGAAAATAGACAAAATCAATATCGCCTGGCGAATGACCGAAATCCGTCAGCAGGGCGGCGGCTTCACTGCGATGCTGTGTGCCGTGATTGACAAGGTGCAGCATGGTTTGCCACAACACCCGCTGATAGGGACTTCCCTCCGTGGACGTATACTGAAAGTGACTTTCCAGGCGCTCATCGGTCACATTCCTGACAAATTTCATCAGAAGGCCTTCCTCGTCCGCCCAGCGTGATTGCAGGGATTCGAAGGTGGGGAAATCATCGGGGTTCAAATGAACAACCGGTGACGCCCCCTCCCAGCGGTGTCGCCAGATCCATTCGGCGAACAGCGTATGAACGAGCGTGCCGCGCAAGCCTCCATGCGGAAAGATGGCAGGTGCAACGAATTGCTCGTGCGTCACATTGGAAGCGGTGCTCAGTATCTTTGCATTTGCCCATTGGTTGTACTTATAGAGCAGCGTGATGTCTTGTTTATTCATGTATGTATTCCTTATCGGAGCGTGTAATTTTACTGTATTCGTGATTTTTCAAAAAATCCAACAGTATCGGATTAACCTCGCCTGGCTTTTCATAATGGGGGATGTGCCCACATTTTTCGATCACATGAAATTGGGCATTTGGCATGACAGCGCGCAGGTCGTCACTGTGTTCAAATGGAACCGTACCGTCTTCGCGTCCCCAGAACAGCAGCACAGGCAGGTCCATTTTCCCGACGCGCTCAAAAGCGTTAACGAATGAACCCAGCATGTTGTTCCGAACGGACGAAAGCAGAGCGCGTTTGAAGCCCTTGTACTGCATCTGGACCCGGTATTTCTCGATGAAATGCTCGACGA
>DATHRQ010000398.1:0-2454 GCA_035465095.1 Anaerolineales bacterium
TATCAGGGAAGTAAAGACTCTCATCCAGATCGCCGTGTTTGACGCCGTTCCCGCCGCCGCCGTCGAAGTGGCATTTCCCGCAGTTCTCGCGGGTCGGCGATTTGACGCTTTGCGCCGCCGCGAGCAGGTCGACACCCTCAGCAGGATTGCCGTAGAGACCTTTGCCGTATAAACCTGTGTCGGCATGGCAAGCCAGGCAGTCCACGTTTTCGGGGTTGCTTTGCTGGGTTTCTTTTCCTTCCTCCCAGCCGTAGCCGGTGTGGCAGGACATGCATTTGTTTTCGTTGCCCTGCGTGCCGATACAGAAATTGTTGATCTGATTGATCTTGCCGATCGTCACGTCGTCTTCGCGCCACGGGACATCGAAGGATTCAGATTCCCACGTCCAGTGGGTGGTTTTCATGAATTCGGCGGCGGCATCTTCATGGCATTCGAGACAGGCACGCGTTACGTCCTGTCCGGTTTCAAATTGGCTGTTGACGATGTCGCTGTGATCCACGTGAACGGCCTTGACAGGCAGATAATCTTCGGGGTCTGTAGAAGGTTTGTTGGCGCGTGGGAGAAAATATAGGATGGGGACGAGGATCAGTAATAAAATGCCGAGCAGGCCCAAAGTCCAGGAGGGGAGGCGGCGTCTCGGGCGAGTCGAAGGGCGTTTTTCCATTGCTGCACCTATGCAAGTTGGTTGACAAGGTTTGCGCGCTGTGTCATTCGATCGCGCATGGCAGAACGCAGTAAATCCAAGGCGTCAATAATGCGTTTGTCAGCCAGGTGGTAGGTGATCACGGTTCCCTGTCGTTCGGTATACACAAGTCCGCGCTCGCGCAAAACTTTGAGATGTCTGGATGTTGTGGGTTGGGGTATGCCCAATTCGTTGGTGATCTCTGTGACGTTGAGCGGCTGGTCGTTGAGCGCATACAAAATGAAAATGCGCGTGGGCTCAGAAAGGGCTGCACAAAAATCGGCCTCGAGTTGGATAATTTCCTGTTTTAAGGTCTGATTTACCATATTAATACTCCTATATTCGCATGAACGAATATTATGATACACATGTGATTGATTTCACAATAGTGGAGAGTGTCATATTAGGAGATGCTTAATGTCACGGAATCAAAAAGAGCGACTCAAACGAGCCGCTCTTCGCTTCTTGCATGGCCGATGCCCGATTCAGGTCAACGGGCTCTTTCTTGCCTTAGGTATACATACCCCAATCCAGCGCGGACGGGTCTTCCATCATCGAGAAATCCCAGACATCCATGCCCATTTCGATGGTCACAGGCATATCGAGTCCTTCGGTGGCCTTGGCTTTGGTCATTTCGATCATCGCAGGACCGTAGGGGCAGAAGGGGGTGGTCAGGATCATTTTGATATGGCCCGTGCCATTAATGATCTCGACATCGCGGATCAATCCCAGCGCGATGATGCTCAAGCCGATCTCAGGGTCGATCACCTCTGAAAGACTTGCGCGTGCCTTCTCGACCATTTCAGGATGTGTATCGTGGATGGTCCATTTGATCTCGTTGACACCTTCTTTAGTTTCTTCTGTTTTGGTTTCTTCTGTCATAAATTCCTCGTCAAATTAATTTGTTGCAGCAACGGGGTGTACCACATACGTGCAGTGCGCGTTGCCGTCTAAAATACATTGAACTTTGTTGGCCGGCAGGGACAGCATCTTGGAAATAATGGTTTGATCCACTGTGCAGACCTCCGGGTGTGCGATACCGATCTGGTGATATGGGCAGGAGATTTCATGGATCTGATATTCCTCGCCCTTCTTTTCCCATTCGACGGTAAAGCCTTCACGCCCCAGCATTTCCTTGACAAATTCGAGCCGTTCCTCCATATCCATTCCTTTTATCTGGTCTGAATATTCATCTGCCATTTCTTCGGCGATCTGGCTGAACAGTTTGGCTACTGCGGGTGCCGGCAGTGTTTCCTTCATCTGTGCCAGCAGGCGGGTGGTCAGCTGGAGATATTTTGTCGGAAACTTCTCCATCCCGTCCTGGGTCAGCGAATAAGCCAATCTGGGACGTCCCACACCGTGCCGTTCCTCTTCTGCCTCGATCAAGCCTTCCTTTTCCAGGTTGGAAAGGTGGTGACGGACAGAAATCGGGTTGATTCCCACAGCCTCCGCGATGTCGTTGATCGTGGTCTTCGGGTGACGAAGCAGGGTCTGGAGAATCTTGTCTTTCGTGCTTTTCATGCTCAAAGTATAACTGCCAGCTTGGATATTGTCAATATACTAGAAAAATATCATAAATATTGACTTTTCGTCATGACCCTGCTATATTACTGAAACATAGGATATAAACGCCAGCAATGGCTTTAAATGTTAGGAGCACTTACGAATGTCGCAACTTGAAATCAAGAATTTGCACGTTAGCATAGAAGGAAAGGAAATACTTAAAGGCCTTGATCTGACGATCGAACAGGGCAAGGTTCATGCCGTTATGG
>DATHRQ010000399.1:0-3947 GCA_035465095.1 Anaerolineales bacterium
ATGACGGTGTAAGCGCCGCCAAATGTCAGCAGTCCACTGAGCAGGGCAGACCAGAACAGGGTCAAGTACGAAGCGTCGCCGTTCGACACGGACTCAATAGCAGTTGCAGACTGAGTCGCCTGGGCGGAGGGAAATCCCACAAAGGCAAGATATCCTAGAAAAAGAATCGTAAGCGTGACTGCCAGATATTTTCGATTTGCTGTGGCAAAGATCAAGCCTGAAACGACGAGCGTGATCAGAAAGTTGACATCCAGCAGTTGCGCGATGGCAGCGATGATGGCGACCGTCCAGAGCCATTTATTTTCGAGCAGTGCGTGACCGCCGATGCGGTGCACCGCGCGCACGATAAGCGCGGCAACGGCAGGCTGCATGCCGATGAAGATCGATTGGAAGAGGGGCGAACTGATGCCGTACGAGACGTAAAACCATGAAAGTCCGAACATGAGTATGAAGCCGGGCAGCATGAAACCCAGGCCTCCCAGGAAGGCTCCGATGCGCCCGCGCGCGATCATACCGAAGTAGACGCACAGTTCATGCGCCTCGGGGCCGGGCAGCGCCTGATACACGGCCAGGACGCGGTTAAAACGAGCCGGCGTGACCCACTTTCCCTCGTCCACGAGTTCCTGACGGATCATCGCGATCTGCGCAAAGGGACCGCCCCAGGCCAGAAAACCGAATTTGAGAAAGCGCAATAATATACTGAGCAGGGATTGGTGCGGAACGGTGATGTCGTTGTCTGAAATTGCCATGGCTATATTCTTGACAAACTTAGCGGTTCAATCGTTCGATCAATTCTTCAATGTGTGCAACGATTGCGTCCCGCGCCGATTCGTACCCGTCGCTGACATCCGGGACTTCGGCCCACGATTCAGCTGAGGCTTTATCCTGATATTCCTGTGGAAGTTCACAAAAAGTGACCATGTGCTGTGCGGATTCAACATCTGCAAGGGATAGTTTCTGCGGTGCCGATTCGGCTGGCGCCAGTCCATCGTCTGCCAGACCTGAAACTGCCCTGGGGCCGAGTTCGGCATCTGGATGTATGCCGCGGGCTACAGCATGGATGTCGAGTCCGTTTTTGGCGGCGAGTTTATTGAACCAGACCGAGGCGACGATGCCTTTTGCCGCGCCGTGTTCACAGACGAAGACGATATTTTTATTGTCCATGTTATTCGCTTTCTTCTTGAAGAGAACTTATATCGTAGCCATGCTGTTCAAGATATTCGAGAATCCGTTGACGGGCTTCTTCATCTGTAGGCAACATATCACTTTCACAGGTGGAAGTATGTCTGGCAGCCATGCCGCTTCTCCATTCGTTTTCCTGCACGTTCAAGGCATACCACTTTTGACAGACGGTCAACTGCACAATCTTGATCTTGTGGAAAGGCGGGGTAATCCTCTTTGGAGAGCCGGTTTTTATGGCGAAAATCTCGCGGTCGGCGGGCGGCTCGTCGCCCAGCATGGACGTGCCAACCATCCAGGCTGGCGTGGGGATATCCAGGTAATCCAGCAGCGTGACGGGCAGGTCCAATACCTGTACGTTGTTGGTTCGCGTGCCCGCCGGTGTGCTGCCTGGGAAATGGATCAGGAGAGGAATTCGGTGATTCATTGCGTAACCATACCCATGATCGGTGTAGATCACCAGGATTGTATTATCCAGTTTTCCAGTCTGCTCAAGATACTCATAGACCTCCCTGACGCTCGCATCGTAACTCAGGAGCGCGTCCTTGTAGTGAGCTACACTCCATCTTTTATTGTCCTTGATGGGGCCGTTGGAGAATACCTGGAACGGCGATGAGAACTCGGGGCCGTGCGTATCCATGAAGTGTGCAAAGATGAAGAGCGGTCGATCCGCCTCGTCCATCAATTGGATGATCTGATCCTTTTTTTCCGCATCGCTCATTCGTGACTTTGGGCTGGTAACCCCTGCGAGCGGGTTATTCATCTCCCTGATGTAAAAAATGTGAAACAGGCGCTCGCTGACCCGTTCCGTGATCGTCTGGATAAAATATGTCGGCGGGGCGTTCCCGAGGACCTTCCTTAGCAGGGCCGAAGCGGGCCGGTTCAACGATTGGTTGTTGACGATGTCGAACCCGTCCAGCATGTTGAGCTTTACCGCATCGACATACGAAGGGACGCCGATCTCTACGGTGTGATACCCGTATCTTTTCAGGATGCCGGGCAGATGCTCGAACGAATCGTTCCCGGACAGGATATCCGGGTAGCGCAGCACATCAGTGAGGATGGGTTCCTTACCGGTCAACGCGGAAGTGGTGGAGGCGGTGGTGCTGGAGGCATTATTGAAGGCATTCTCAGCCACCAGCGACGTCTCTGTCAATTGCTCCAGAAAAGGCGTGGTCTCCTGGCTGTATCCATACATGGACATATAGGTCGCGCTCAACCCGTCACCGCCCAGGATGATGATATCCGGCAGGTCGGTGGAGGCGGTCGGAGAGTCGCTGTTTGGGCTGGGGTTGAGGGAGAAAAATGTCGCCAGGATGCCTGCTGTTGAAACGGTCAGCAGGCCGATGGTTAGGGTTGAAGCGAATTTCGGCAGCCGCAAGGCCGTCCGTTGGGCGAAAAGGACCATCCGCCAGAAGACGATGAGGAATCCGAGGGCATAGACGGCGCGGAAGACCCCGCCCGAGGAGGTGACGCCAAATTTAAAGACGGTGTAGGTGAAGTTGTCGAACAGGATCAATGTGGTGACGGCCAGGATGAACGCCGAGGGGATGTACGCGAGAACCTTCCATTTTGGGTTTTTCGCCCTCCGAGTCAAAAGCCAGATGACGGCCACACCTACCAGGAGAAGTAAAGCCACGACCCCACCCGTGATGAACAATACCTCCAGTTTTTCAAAGGGTGTAAGTATGGCCAGGGACGACGGCTTGGTGACGAAGAACAGCCATTCCATGAAGGCATAGAAGTATGCGCTCAGGATGGTGATGAGGAAAGGCGCGCGCCAGTTGTTTTTGTAGATGTCGTCCATATCGATGTCGGAATATTTTACCCCTTTTGCAGCTTCCAGATTATGTTCACACTCGATATATCTGTATCATTGGGATAATGGTCTATAATAATAGAAATAATTTCCCGGGAAGGTTATTTTGACCCAAAAGCTAATCGGACATGTCTTTATGAGCTACAGCCGCAGGGATGAAGCGGTGATGCGGCGTGTGGTGGACTTCCTTCGTTCCCGGGGGATCGATGTATGGGTGGACAATGAAAAACTGATCCCGGGCACACCCGTCTGGGAAGCGGAGATCGAGAAAGCGATATTCGGCGCGAGCGCCACGGTGGTGATCCTCTCGCCCGATTCAAAGGCCTCTGAATGGGTGCGGCGTGAGATCAGTTACACGGAGCGATATCAGAAGCGCATTTTTCCCGTGCTGGTGAGCGGTGACGAGAATTCGTCCGTTTCGATACGGCTGACAAACCACCAATATGTGGATATAAGAAATGACGAAGCCATGGGGCTGGAAAGGTTGAGCGCAGCGCTTTTATTTTATTTGGAAGACTTGGAAACCCGAAAACGAAGAGCCCTGGAGGATGCGGAGGAGCAAACACAGGCACAGGCGAAACGAGAAAAAGAGAAACGCGAAGCAACTCGTCTACGGTTGGAACGTGAGCGGGCCGAGCAGGAAAGGGTGGAGCGTGAGAAGGTTGGGCAGAAATGGGCGGAGAAGGAAAAGTTGGCTGGTCAGAAGGTTGTTGAGGAAGAGCCCGCAAATCAACAAATTGAGAGCCGCGTAGCGCCGGTGGCATCAGCGCCGCCTCAAGTGAAAAAAGCGTCTGAGAGGAAATTGGTTTCGAAAGAATCGGGTCAGTCCTCTCTTAACTTCAGGTGGTTTCCTGTCCTGTTGATGGCTCTGGGGTGGGCCGTCGTGGTCTCGTTGGGGGTATCTTTGTTGTCCATGTTACTGAACATGGGTGTGTCGCAGCCAAACTCT
>DATHRQ010000400.1:0-2507 GCA_035465095.1 Anaerolineales bacterium
TTGAAGGGAACACGATCGAGGGCAGGCAATGAAACAGTTTAACGAAACATTGCTAAAGCGCACCGCAGGATGGCACATCCTGATCGTGATCGCTATAAGCCAGATCGTCGGGCTGCTCGGCGCTCTTCCCGGTTATGTAACACTTCAATTGCTCACGGATTTTGAGGAAGACCTTGTCCGAATTTTTTCTTCCCTACTGCCATCCCTCATTTTTATCAGTCAGATCATATTGCTGGGAATCGGTTGGTGGAATACATCCAATGCCAGAAGCCGTCTCAGCCAGCAGAGCGCAGACACTGAACAAGCAAATAATGAAAAGGCATTCGCGGCTTGGAAAGAGATAACAAACCTCACAACCAAGCATGGAGTCAGCATGTTTGCAGTCTACCTGCTTGTCATCATCATGCCGCCTTTGGTTATCACGCTTTCCCGCATGGACGTGGTTTCATCGGTGCTTCACCCTGCTTCCATAAACTCGCCGACCCCTTTTTATATTTTCTTTACGGGATTGGCCTCCGTACTGGGTTCTGTCATCCTGTCCCTTTTACTAATCGAACGTTTCACGCTTCCAGACAGGCTGGCTCTGCTTCCAGACGATTTTGAAACTCAGCTCAACGCGCGGACCGGAGCTTTGCTCGGCACCAAATTCCAAATCTTGATCCTCAGCCTGATCGTTATCGGCATTGCCGTTATAACTCCGCTGGGATATCAACAAACCCTACGGATTTTATTCGCTGACGTAAGGCCCATGGAAATATTTGGCGATCTGCAATTTCAATCTGTCCTCGTGAGCGGCCTGGTCCTTTTCCTCGGTATTGGCTTGTCCATTCTTGCAACACGTTCCATATCTGAACCCGTCAATGAACTGATCGAAACCTTCCAAAAGGTCGAACAAGGCGATTTGAATCAGCGCGTTCCCGTTACAGGGACAGACGAACTGGCGACTGTTGCTATGCACTTCAACCGCATGCTTTCGCGCTTGGACGAACTGCAATCCACACTCGAGGAGCAGGTCGCCGAACGTACGAAACAGCTAACCGCCACAAACGAGGTCGGCAGGGTCGCATCCTCCATCCTTGAGCCCGATGAATTACTCGGCAGGGTCGTAAACCTTATCACCGAACAATTCAATTATTACTACAGTGCGATTTACCTGCTCGATTCGAGCGAAAAATGGGCTGAACTTAAAGAAGCAACCGGACAAGCCGGCAGCGTCTTGAAGCAGAATCGACACCGCCTGGAGGTTTCCGGCAGGAGCATGGTCGCCGCATGTATCCGCGAGAAGGCACCGCGCCTCGTCCAAAACACGGTTGACGAAAAGAAGAGATTTGAAAATCCGCTGCTCCCCTACACACGATCTGAAGTAGCCCTGCCATTAATGATTGGCGACAAAGTACTCGGCGCATTGAATGTTCAATCGACAAAACCATCTGATTTTGGAACCGAGCTTATTGAAACCATGCAAAATATGGTTGGCCAACTTGCGATTGCCTTGGAGAATGCCCGCCTATTCCAGGAGGCTCAGCAAAGCATCACTGAATTACGATCAATTCAGAAGCAATATCTGCTTAAAGGCTGGACAAGTATAAAGTCATATAACGACGACCTGGAGTACAGCATAGGTGAGCAAAGCGATGTAACAGGCCAGGTTTTGGAAACTTCCATCAACTTGCGCGATCAGATTTTGGGCAAAATCACGCTTGAACAGAATAGCGAATGGTCACCTGAACAACAGGGACTGGTGGATGCCGTCACAGCACAAGCCGCCATTGCGCTTGAAAATGCACGTCTGGTTTCTGAAAGCCGCCAGGTTGCCCTAAGAGAACGTACGCTTTCAGAGATCAACTCCAAAATTTGGACAGCGAATTCCATTGACGCCATTCTGCAAACCGTAGCCAAAGAACTGGGTAAACGACTGGATACATCCAACACCACGATCGAACTGAACATGGACAATGAATCATGAAGAATCCTGAAAACCACATTCTTGATCAGGCGCATGAATCGCTGTTTCAATATGACCGTTGGCGTTTTAGGTTTCTTGGTGTTTTATTATACGTCGCTGCTGCCCTCGGGTTTTTGCTTTTATTGGTCAACATCCCCGGCTTCAGAGGGATTGAGTTTGGTATCTTTTCGGTAATCTATGCCCTGCTGCTGGTTGTCACCTTTGTTCCTTTGTCATATGCGGTTAAAGCAGGTACATTAATCGCAGCTGGATATTTTGTCGGTATCTACACGCTCATGCAACTTGGCCCATGGTCAGGCGCATTGATCTATTTTTTAGGGATAACTTTATTCGCATCCTTATTGTTCGATCAAAGAATCGACCTGTGGGTTCTCGTCATAAACACAATAACAATGATTGTAGTTGGCGGGCTACACCTATCGGGACTCTTCTTACTCACCTCGCCGGTCGCCCCAGACGCCCGCTTGAGCGATTGGCTATCATATGGCGCAGATTATGTTGCATTCGGTATCGCTTTAACTTGGGCCATCACTCTTCTAAA
>DATHRQ010000401.1:0-13552 GCA_035465095.1 Anaerolineales bacterium
GTCCGTTTCTGGCATCGCTTGTCAACATCTCAAGGCAGCTCTCGTATATCAGCGACGACGACAATGAGCGCATTCGCACAACACGTGAAATTTCGTCTCATTTGCGCAGGGGCGGCGCAGCGCTGACCTTCCCCGCGGGCGATATCGAGCCTGATCCCAGCGTCTATAACGATGCAGGCGACTCGCTCAACAAGTGGGCGGATTCCGCTGGCGTCTTTATCCGCTTCGCACGGGAGACGAAAATTGTTCCTGTTTTGGTGAGCGGAGTCATCTGGGACAAAGCCCTGCGGCATTTCATCACGCGCCTCAAACGCACACGCCAGGAGCGCGATAAACTCGCCACGGCCATTCAAGCCTTCCCCATGATGGCCTTCAATGCGCGTCCCACAACCGTACATGTACAGTTTGCCAGGCCTATAAAATTGGAAGAGATCGGTTCAACGGAAACGCGCGCCATCCATGAAGTGATCATCGAAAGAATGCGTGGACTGCTGGCAAACAAAGTCCAGGATGATGATGGAGTCTCTGCACTTTGAGTAAACGTCCCTCACCTCTAACCCCTCTCCCGAAAGGAGAGGGGGATTCTGCGGCAACGAGTCTCCTCTCCTATTGGGGAAGGGTAAGGGTGAGGATGTTCAGGTTCACTTGGGTATTCATCCTCATAGTTCTACTTTATTTCGCTCTTCGCAACGCGCCTCTCGTTGATATTTGGCATACACTCAAACAATTAACCTTCCAACAAATTACCATCATCCTTCTCCTCAACGCACTCGTTATCGCTACGATGACAGCCCGCTGGTGGATCATCGTCTGTGCGGAGAATCCGTTGGTGCCGTTCTGGCCGCTTGTCGGGTATCGGCTGTCCGTGTTCGGGTTGAGTTACTTCACGCCGGGTCCGCAGGTGGGAGGTGAACCCTTGCAGGTCATCTACCTTCAAAAGAATCACGGATTGTCTTTTGCCAGAGCAACGTCCGCGGTGATCATGGATAAGCTGCTTGAGTTTCTCGTCAACTTCATATTGATCGGTGTCGGTGCGTGGGCAATCATCCGCGTGGGATTGGTCGCGGAAAACGGAATCAGGCTCAACCTGAGTCTGATCGCGCTGGCGATCTTGTTGATCTGGCCCATCGTTCACATCGTCCTTCTGTATAACAGGATCGTGCCTGTTTCAAGGCTCCTGCTGCGCCAGCCATTTATCCAAAAAGATCACGCAAGTATCCGTCTAATTATCGTTGCAGAACGCATGGCCTCTGCGTTTTGTCGCAAACATGTGCACGCAATGCTCCTTGCCGTCGGTGTTTCGCTAATTTCGCTTCTAGGCATTGTGCTCGAATACTATCTGATGATCAGTTTTCTTGGAATGAACATCAACGCCATACAAATCTTTGCCGCGCTGACCGCCATGCAGGTTGCCTTCCTGATGCCATCCCCAGGCGGACTGGGCGCACTCGAAGCCAGCCAGGTATTTGCGTTGGGTGCGTTCGGTCAACCAGCATCCACCGCGATCAGTTTGACACTACTTATGCGCGGACGTGATATATTAAACGGAAGCGTCGGTTTGCTGCTTGCAGGGCGGCGAACCGGAAGGTAACAATTTAGCAGATCGCTTCGTCCAAATACAAACCCAACCAAAGGAGATTAAAAATGACTGGCAAACAATACGTGATCCTATTAAGCGGACTTGCAACCGCACTGTTGCATCTATCATTATTCCCAAGAATGGGTCCCGACCCAATCGCATTGAACGGCCTGGGGTATCTGGGCTTGTTGGGGGCGTATTTTTTACCCATCTCATTCTTTCAACAAAACCATAAACTCGTGTGGTGGGCATTATTCGGTTACACCGCCCTGACCTTCATTCTATGGGTCATTATGGGCGACAAGACTTTTGCGCTCGATTTTAGCAATGCAGCCATCGGCTATTACGCTAAAACAGCAGAGGTTATATTGCTCCTATCACTCTGGTCAGATAAACCTAATTCGTAATGCAAGGTAAAATGGGGGCGTGAAACGAAAAACTTTATACTTCACCGCGCCAAGTGAGGTTGAAATCCGCGAGGAGACCCTGCCTGCTCTTGGTGACGGTGAAGTCTTGGTGGAGACCATCTGCTCGGCGATCAGCGCAGGGACAGAAATGCTGGTCTATCGCGGGCAGTTCCCACACCTCAAAGATTCGTACGACAAATTAAGCAGTGAACTGAACTATCCATTTGCCTATGGATATGCATGTGCCGGCATCATCAGGGAAACAGGCAGGGATGAGGATAAAACCTGGCGCGACAAATTGGTCTTCGGATTTCAACCTCACACCAGCCATTTCATAACTCGGACATCTGACATTATCCCTGCACCCGCTTCCCTCCCAGCCGAAGCCTGCTTCTTCCTGCCGAATATGGAAACTGCCGTAAACCTGATCCTGGATGCAGCGCCGATGCTTGGCGAACGCGTTTTGGTGCTGGGACAGGGTGTCGTCGGCTTATTGGCTGCATCGCTGCTCAAAGAGTTTCCACTCGAAATATTGATCACGTCAGATAACTATGCGCTACGCAGAAAGGCTTCATTGGATATCGGCGTGGATGATTGTTTTGATCCCAAAGACCTGAAATCAGCTACTGGTACCGCTTTGTCAAAACTCACACAAAATGCATCCAGCATCCATCTTGACTATGCGCAGAGTATGGACTTAACCTTTGAGCTGAGCGGCTCCCCATCCGCACTGAATTCCGCGCTTGCCATGACAAACTTCAGCGGGCGCATCGTCATCGGTTCATGGTACGGAGATAAAAAAGCGGATATCGATCTGGGCGGTTCCTTCCATCGTTCACGCATCAAATTGATTTCGTCACAAGTCAGTACGATCTCCCCAGCGTTAAGCGGACGCTGGGACAGGTTACGCAGGTTTGAGGTCGCGTGGGAAGCGTTGAAACGAATCCAGCCGCAAAAGTGGATCACGCACCGCTTCCCCATCCAAGATGCCGCGAAAGCATACCAATTGCTGGATGAAAATCCACAAGAGACAATACAGGTTGTCTTTGAATACCCAAAATGAAATTCCACTACACCAATCTCGATACCTGCCACACAGCGACCGGCGTCGTCATCGTCGTTGACGTGTTGCGGGCATTTTCGACCGCGGCTTATGCCTTCTCACGCGGTGCCGAAAAAATCATACTTGTCAGCGATGTAGATGAGACGTTATCGCTAAAATCACAAATTCCAAACTCAAAAGCGATGGGCGAGGTCCGTGGTCTGCCGCCCGAGGGGTTTGACTACGGCAACTCCCCCACCCAAATCCGCGAACAGAACTTATCGGGAATCACGCTGATCCAACGAACCGGCGCAGGGACACAAGGCGCGGTGCGCTGCAAAAACGCGGACGTGCTGCTGGCGTCCAGTTTTGTCCTGGCAGGCGCAACGGTCAAATATGTGCAATTAATTGCACCCACGGACGTCACATTCGTGATCACAGGTGAGACGTGGAGCGGAGGCGATGAAGACCTTGCCTGCGCAGAATATTTGGAAAGACGACTCAAAGGTCAAAACGTGGACACAAAATCATTCATTCAACGTGTATATGATTGCAATGACGCTGTGGAGCATCTCGACCCCGAGCGCCCTGAATTCCCAGTCACCGACCTGGAGTATTGTACAGATATTAACGCTTTCGATTTCGCAATGCTCATAGAAAATGAAAACGATCTTCTCACAACGAGAAAAACGAAAATTTAATTCTGGAGAGTTGTTATGTATACACTTGGCGTACGCCGCGATTTCATCGCAAGACACTTCCTGATCGGCGGGGATTGGGGGCCTGAGAATTCCCCTAACTCACACCATTATGTGCTGGAGCTTCGGCTTGAAGGCAGCGAACTAGACCGGCACGGCTATCTATGCGATATCGTGGACGTGGAAAAGCATCTCGATGAAGTGGTTGGACATTACAGTGAAAAAATGCTTAATGATTGTCCTGAATTTGCGGATTTAAATCCTTCCATTGAACATTTCGCGCGGATTTTGGCAACATCTTTGAATGAAAGGATCAAAGAAGAAAACATTACGACCCTGAAGGTTGTGTTATGGGAGAACGATTCAGCCTGGGCGGCATACTCGGTTGAAAGGTCTAAACGTTGAAGGTTGCAGGTTTAGCATGTAACTTTCAACCTTCAACATGAAACTCGGCTTTATTATCTACGGTTCTCTGGATACAGTCAGTGGCGGATATTTATATGACCGCAAGCTGGCTGAGCATCTTCGCGCTAATGGAGATATTGTCGAGATCATATCCCTGCCGTGGAGGAACTACGCCGCACATCTGACGGACAACTTCCACTTCCGCCTCCCACCTGACTTCGACCTGATCATACAGGATGAACTTAATCATCCGTCCCTGCTGCGTGCAAACAAACCGCCGCACCCCTGTCCCGTGATCAGCCTCGTCCATCACTTGCGCTGTTCGGAGTTACGACCGAAATGGCAAAATGATTGCTATCAGTTTGTTGAGAAGAAATACTTAGAAAGCGTGGATGGATTTATCTTCAATTCAAAGACCACTGAAAAAGCAGTGAACGAATTAATAAGGGACAATAAACAATCCGTTGTTGCCTACCCGCCAACGGACAGGCTTGGAGATGGAATCGATGAAAGCGAGATAATTGAACGAGCAATGAGTGACGAGTTTCGCATTATTTTTTTAGGGAATGTGATCTTTCGGAAAGGACTTCATACGCTGCTAAAAGCGGTCAAAGGTTTGGATCTAAACATCCATGTGGATGTGATCGGTGGTACAGCGTCTGAACCGCATTATGCGCAAGAAATGAAAGCCTACGTACAAACTCATAATTTGAACTCTCGTATCACTTTTCATTCATCTTTGGACAACGGACCGCTAATCAAAAAACTCAGAAATGCACATCTTATGGTTGTTCCCTCGTCCTATGAAGGCTTTGGGATCGTCTATCTCGAGGGGATGAGCTTTGGTTTGCCGGCCATCGGCACAACTGCAGGCGCAGCAATAGAGATCATTACACACGGGAAAAATGGATATCTAATCGAGCCTGACGACGTGAAAACTCTTGCCGATCACATCACAAAACTTGCCACAGACCGCGACTTGTTATTGAGGCTGTCCATAAATGCCGTACAAAGATATAAGATCCAGCCAAAGTGGGATGAGACCGCAAAGGAGATACAGGAGTTTTTACATCGACTTGTTGGGGCGAGGCTATCCCGCTCCATGTTGGATGGGAAACCCCCGCCCCTACCTTGAAAACAAATATGAAATATTCCTTCCAAAAATACTTGCTCTCCAAACAGTCTGTGGATGACCGTGCGCTAAACAAGGACGTGTTGTCGGTTTTGAGAGAACAGTTGCCACCTCAACCCATTCGCATTATCGAAGTCGGCGCAGGGATCGGGACGATGCTCAGGCGTTTGATTCGCTGGGACATTATCCAAAAGGCTGAATATATTCTGGTAGATGAGATGGTCGAGAATGTGGAATATGCTTCAGTGTGGATCCCGCAATTCGCAACGGAGGCAGGCTTGAGCGTGGAGCGAAGCGGGACAAATCACTTGCGCGTGTACGATGATTCGTTCGACATCCACATCCGCCTGGAGCAGGCCGATGTTTTCGATTTCATCCAAAAGAACAATGAACCCGCAAATTTGTTGATCGCAAATGCGTTTTTAGACCTGCTTCCCATGCCAGATTCTTTATCGAAGCTGCTGTCGCTAACGAAAGCCCTGGCCTGGCTGACGATCAACTTCGACGGCGTGACCACGTTTGAGCCGCTCATTAATGCCGAATTGGATGAAAGGATCGAGCGGTTGTATCACGAGACAATGAACAACCGCCCATCGGGCGGCGACAGCCAAAGTGGAAGACATTTGTTTGGGCATTTACAAAACACAGGCGCAAAGATTCTTGCTGCAGGGGCATCAGACTGGTTCGTATACGGACAGGATGGAAGATACAATGACGAGGAGGGTTACTTTTTAAACTGCATTCTTGCTTTTTTTGAAGAGTCGCTCACAGGGCATGATGATTTGAATGCTGATGAATTTGCTGATTGGATAAAAGAACGCCGCGCTCAGATCGAGCGCGGTGAGTTAATCTACGTGGCACACCAGATGGATTTTTTGGCACGCATCTAAGCCCCTTTAGCATACTTGATCATATCCCTTAGTTGTTCGCGGGTACCAAGGACGAGCAGCAAGCCATTGGGCTCGATCAGGGTTTGGGGCCCGGGATGCATATCAAAGACGCCTTGGGAATCCTGACAGGCAAGAATGGCCACCCCCATTTCATTACGAAAGTTCGTTTCAGAGATCGTCCTGCCAGCCAGAGGCGAATCGGGTTCGATCCTGATCTGTTCGAGCAAAAGCTCCAATCCACTGACGTGGGCAACTTCGTCGAGAAAATCCGCAACACTCGGACGCACAAGCATGGTTACCATGCGCTTGCCGCTGATTTCATACGGTACAATGGTTCGATCAGCACCCGCGCGGACCATTTTAGGTTCAGAGTCTTCGTAGTTGGCGCGCGCAATGATCAGCATGTCTGAGTTCAAACTTCGCGCGGTCAGGATGATAAACACATTTTCCGCATCTGAATTGACGGCGGCAACCAGAGCGCGGGCCCGCTCGATGCCAGCCTGTTTGAGGATGTGTTCATTGGCGGCATTGCCTTCCAGTGCCACATAATCGAGTTCTTCGGCATGAGTGACCCGATCCGGCCGGATATCAACCACAACAAAGGGAACGCCTTCCTGCGTCAGTTCATCTGAGACACGCCGTCCCACACGTCCAAACCCGCACACAATGACGTGATCGCCTAGTTTCGATAACATACGTGACTGTCTCCTTATTTTCAATATTCTGTGCCATTCACCGGACATGAAGAATTCAGCGGAGGCGCTCAGCGCATATGCCACAATGACCCCGCCTCCGATGATCAGTCCGATCGTGAATACCCGTCCTAATGGAGAAAGTTGTCGGACTTCGCCAAATCCAACCGTGCTGACCGTGATGACCGTCATATACAACGAATCGACCAGACTCATGCCTTCGAGCCAATGATAACCCGATGCTCCGATCACGATTAAAACCAAAAAGGAGAGGAACGCCAGGATCAATCGATTGGGGTAACGGGATGGTAGATTTAACATCAGCGGATACTATACCGCAGATTCACAATTACAACGGTTTGATAATCTGTTAATTGAGTTACGTTGTTTGGCCGGGTATTCAATAAGCAGTAAAATAAGTTCGATGAACCCCTCTGATATAAAAGTCTATCGCTTGCTGACGTGGCTCGAGACACTGCCGAAAAGCGGGGTGATCAGTGTTGTCATCAGCGTTATGGTAGTACTGGGCAGTTTAGATTACCTTACAGGCTTCGAGTTATCCTTTTCTTTCTTCTATTTGCTGCCTGTCACAATGGCTACATGGGTTTTTGGCAGGAATACAGGGCTGGTATTTTCTGTACTCAGTGCAACGAGCTGGCTTACAACCAATCTGCTTGCGGGTCAGGATTTTTCCAATCTTTTCATCGGTGTTTGGAATACACTGATCCGCTTTGGGTTTTATGTTACCGTCACAATTCTGCTTGCAGAACTGCACCATGCGCTGGAAACGGAACGTCTGCTTGCAAACACCGATCCATTGACCGGTGCTTTGAATAGACGTTCGTTCAACGAGATCGCCGAAAATAGAATGATCGTTTCAGAGGTGAACAGACGTCCGTACACAATGGTTTACATCGACCTGGATAATTTCAAATCGATAAACGATACAATGGGACATGCAGAAGGCGATCTCGTATTAAAGACGGTAGTGGATGCCATCCAGGCGCAGATCCGCAGCACAGATTTTCTGGCACGATTGGGTGGCGATGAGTTTGCGGTTTTGCTCACAAATATCGACCAGGAGCAGGCAAAATCCATTACTGAACGGCTGCAGTCGGCCCTGCTACAGAAGATGAAATACAACGAATGGGGCATCACATTCAGCATCGGCGTATTGACCGTCCTAAGCATGCCAGAATCGCCGGACAGGCTGGTCAGCCTGTCAGATGCCCTGATGTATGAGGTCAAAAGTAAGGGAAAGAATGCCATACAATATTCCACGTATGAGTAGGGTATAATTTGATCGTTAACTAATCCATATCAGCAGTCCACCGCTGTTTTCGTTTTGAGCAAGAAACTCAATTCCCCAGTAAAACGCACAATCGACTTCTGAAGAACAGGAACTATTTTGAACTTCGAACAATTTAATCTCGATTCCCGCCTGATGCGGGGAGTCAAACGCGCGGGTTATGAGACCGCAACACCCATCCAGGAGGCAGCCATCCCCGCTGCCTTGCGGGGACGCGACGTGATCGGCACCGCACAGACGGGCACCGGCAAGACGGCCGCCTTCATACTGCCCATACTCCACAAACTACTGGAAGGCAAACGCGGAATGCCGCGTGCATTGATCGTCACTCCGACGCGTGAACTCGCCGAGCAGATCCATCAGGTGACGCGCGCGCTGTCCGTGGGGACAAAGATCAAAAGCGCAACCATCTACGGGGGCGTCAGTGCGAACCGTCAGATACAGAACGTGAAGCGCGGCGTGGACATCCTGGTCGCGTGTCCGGGGCGTCTGCTCGATCTCATGAATCAAGGCCATGTAAAACTGGATCGTATCGAGGTCCTTGTGCTCGATGAAGCCGACCGCATGTTCGATATGGGCTTTCTGCCCGACGTGCGGCGCATCATCAAAGCCGTGCCGGCGAAACGACAGACCATGCTTTTTTCGGCGACCTTTCCAGCCGAAGTGGAACAACTGGCTGCGCAATCGTTGACCGATCCGCAAAAGATCGCCATGGGAATCAGCCGTCCCGCCCATACGGTGCAGCACGCGTTATACCCCGTGCCCGCACACTTGAAATCGAAATTGCTGTTGAAAATTCTCGAACAAACCGATACAGAATCTGTGCTCATCTTTACCCGCACCAAATACCGCGCAGACAAGATCGCACGCCAGATCTCGCGCAAGGGATATAAGGTCACCAGCCTGCACAGCAACCGTTCGCAGGGACAGCGCCAGAACGCGCTGAACGGCTTCAAAAGCGGACACTTCCAGATCATGGTCGCCACCGATATTGCCGCGCGCGGACTCGATATCGAAAGCATCTCGCACGTTATCAACTTCGACATGCCCGATACCGCCGATGCCTATATTCATAGAATTGGAAGAACGGGACGCGCCGAACGTACTGGTGACGCATTCACGCTCACTACACCTGACGATAATGACATGGTGAACAGGCTCGAACGCATCATGAAGGAGCCGCTCGAAAAAATCACCTTCGACGATTTTGATTACTCGGTTCCTGCCCCGCGAGGATCTGCCAACGCCCGTGGACGCGGTGCACCACGCCCCAAGCGCCCTGCACCTACACCAAAGAGATTTGGTAAGAATCGCCTGGCGCCGCGAAGGAAAAAGAATTAATTGTCATTTCGAGCATAGCGAGAAATCTTGAATTAGAAGCAAAAGGATTTCTCCTCGCTTCGCTCGTCGAAATGACATTACGGAGTTTATGAAACCCATCTCATAACGAAATGGGTTTTTTGCTAAAATTTGAAGAGACACTTTAAAACCGTATATGAGGAGTGTGCGCCGATGGATTTCAAATTGAATGATGAACAAAAACGACTCGTTGCCCTGGTCGATGAACTCGGAAAAAAAGAATTTGCTCCCAAAGCATCCCGCTGGGATGAAAACCATGAGTATCCGTGGGAGAACGTGCACAAGCTGCGTGAAGCCAATATCCTCGGCATGACCATTCCCGAAAAGTACGGTGGTCACGGGCGTCCGTTGATCGATGCGGTATTGGCGATCGAAACTGCCGCCAAATACTGCGGCGTGACCGCGCGCGTCATTGTCGAAACGAACATGGGTGCGCTGGGATGTATCATGGCCTACGGTACTGAGGAACAGCGCAAACTTGTAGCCGACAGAATTCTCAAGGATAGCGACAAACCCGCCATTGCCATGACCGAACCCGAGGCTGGAACAGCGTTGACCGATCTTCAGACGACAGCCGTCCGCAAGGGCAATAAGTACGTGGTCAACGGCACCAAGCACTGGATCACCGGCGGCGGTGTTTCAGTGACACATTTGGTCTTTGCCAGATTTATCGAAGATGACCGCGACGTCGGCATTGGCGCCATCCTGGTGGATAAAGGCACTCCCGGCTTTACATTCGGACGGGTGGAAAGAGCCATGGGACTGCGCGGCATACCGGAGACCGAGTTGATTTTCACGGAATGTGAAGTCCCGCAGGAAAATGTGGTTGTCCAGGGCAACGGCAGCGAAGGGTTTAAAAAACTGATGTACGGCTATAACGGACAGCGCGTGGGCGCAGCAGCCGTGGCGCTGGGGATCGCCCAGGGCGCGCACGATCTGGCGATTGAATACATGCAGCAGCGCAAGGCGTTCGGCCGCTCGATCAGTGAATTTCAGGGACTGCAATGGATGATGGCCGAATCGGAAATCAAGCTGAATGCCGCGCGGCTATTGATCCAGCGTGCCGCCTGCAATGCCCGTGACCTGCCCAACAACGTGAAACTGCCTGACATGGATGAAGCCTCCATGGCAAAGGCCTATACAGGTCACGCGGCTCTGGAGGTCACCAGTGACAGTTTGCAAATGTTCGGTGCTTCCGGCTACTCGCAGGAGCTGCCCTTGGAACGGATGATGCGCGACGTGCGCATGTTCCAGATCGGCGGCGGCACCACCCAGGCGCAGTTGAACATGATCGCCCGTTCGGTCTTCAAAAGGAAATTTGATCTTAGAAAATAAGTGACTTGTTTGAAGTGAAAAAGAATCAAAAAAGAGCCCCGCGAATTCGCGGGGCTCTTTTTGTCAATTAGCCGCTGAATGTAGCGCCGGCAATTGTGACATTGCTGGCCTGGGGGCCCTTGGGGCCTTCTTCAACAGAGAATTCGACCTGCTGGCCTTCCATCAGGTTGCGGTAACCATCGCCTTGAATGGCGGAGAAGTGGACGAAAACGTCCTTGCCGCCTTCGCGCTCGATGAAGCCGAAGCCCTTGTCACCGTTGAACCATTTGACTGTACCAGTTATTCTTTCAGACATGTTTTGCCTCCTTGGCAATATAAAGTTTTTCTAGGCGTCCTGTTCGTTCCATCGGAGGTCAAAACAAAACAGCCCACGGAGTGATACCGTGAGCTGCGAGTGTTCTTCAAACCAACGTAACTTACCGTTATCCTACTACACCAATGGTAACAGGGTAAGGGTGTTAAGTCAATAAAAAAGAACCTGTCATTGCGAGGAGACCGAAGGGCGACGCGGCAATCCCCTACCTGGTGGGATTGCTTACAAAGTTGGAGATTGCTTCTCGAAGATCGCAATGACATAACACTGGCTTATAATTCCACTTATGAACTTTCTAATCACCGGAGTCGCAGGGTTTCTCGGCTCATCCCTTGCCAACCATCTCGCCCGCGAAGGGCACCAGGTCCGCGGGCTGGACGATCTTTCCACCGGCGATCCGCAGGCGCTGGGGCCCGACGTCCACTTTACGCGCGGCGACGTCAGCGACCGCCCCAAGCTGTGGACCCTGCTCCAGGATGTGGATGTCGTCTATCATCTCGCGGCGCGCGTCTCGGTGCCTGAGTCGGTGTTGTATCCGCGTGACTATAACAATGTCAACGTCGGGGGGACGGTGGCTCTCATGGAAGCCATGCGGGATGTCGGCGTGCGCCGCGTCGTTCTCACTTCGTCCGGGGCTGTGTACGGCGATCTGGCCGAACAGCCGCTGACGGAGACGCTCACGCCCAATCCACGCTCGCCCTATGCCGTCTCCAAACTTGCGGCTGAATTCTACGTCCGCACCATCGGAAGACTTTGGGGCATTGAAACGGTCAGCCTGCGCATCTTCAACGCCTACTGACCCGGGCAAAACCTGCCGGCCTCGCATCCGCCCGTGGTGCCGCAGTACCGAAAACAATCCCTGCGCGGCGGAACGCTCGTCGCCCACGGAGACGGCTCACAAACGCGAGACTATGTCTACGTGGACGATGTGGTCAGCGCCATGGTAGCCGCTGCGTCCGCACCGAACATCAATGGATTTGTTATCAATGTGGGATCCGGCGTCGACACCAGCGTCAGCGACCTAAGCAACGCCGTGCTGGATGTGACGGGCAGCAAAGCCGAGGTCATCTACAATACACAAACCTCAGGCGGCGTCTCACGCATGCGCGCGGACATTCGCCTTGCCGTCCATAAACTGAATTATCATGCATCTATCGGGTTGGTCAAAGGATTGCAGTTGACTCTTAATCGCGATACCAGATTTAAGTAGTTCACCACGGAGTACACAGAGAGCACGGAGATTTTATAATGTCGGAGAGAGAAGAGATCAACAGGATAACCGAAAGTATTATAGGTGCTGCCATAGAAGTGCATCGACATTTAGGGCCTGGTTTGCTTGAATCCGCGTATCAGTCTGCATTGGCTTATGAGCTAACTCAACGCGGATATAAAATCGAACAACAAAAGCCACTACCAATGACATACAAGGAAATCAAACTCGACGCTGGATATCGTCTAGATTTTCTCGTTAATGAAAAAGTTGTTGTTGAAATCAAATCTTCTGATGGTATCGCTCCGATCCACAATGCGCAAATCCTTTCGTATTTAAAGTTATCTGGGTGTAAAGTTGGTCTATTGATTAATTTCAATGAGAAACTTGTCAAAAATGGTATCAAACGTTTCGTTAATGGCTCTCTCGATTAAATTCTCTCTGTGATCTCCGTGAACTCTGTGGTGAATAAACCCCTTTCTCGTGAATTCTACAACCGCCCCACGTTGACCGTTGCACGCGAACTGATCGGCACACGCCTGGTTCGGATCGACCGCGGCATGAAGCTGGTTGGCCTCATCACCGAAACCGAAGCCTATATCAGCGAAAAGGATCTGGCCTGTCACTGCAAGGCAGGTCGCACACCGCGTACACAGGTCATGTATGGAGAGGCCGGTCACGCCTACGTCTATTTCACCTACGGCAACCATTGGATGCTGAACACGGTCACAGAGAAATTGGATTTCCCTGCGGCGGTGTTGATCCGTGCGATACAGCCGATTGAGGGGGTAGAATTAATGTCCATGCGCAGGAACGGTCGCGACACATACGGCCCCGGAAAACTGACCCAGGCGATGGGAATCACGAAAAGTGAGAATGCCGTCGATCTGACAGAACCAACTCACGGCTTATGGATCGAAGCGGGAGTCAAAGTCTCGAATTCGCGCGTGACGAAAGGTCCGCGTGTGGGTTTAAACAAAACACCGGAACCCTGGCTGTCCAAGCCGTGGCGGTTCAAAGTGATGGATTGGAAAATTACAAACGAGGAGATTGCTTCTCGAAGATCGCAAAGACATTAAGGAGAAATCATGGGATTACTTGAAGGCAAGAATGCGTTGATATTCGGTTTGGCGAACGAGCGTTCGATCGCGTGGGGTATCACACAGGCGTTCAAGCGCGAA
>DATHRQ010000402.1:0-7066 GCA_035465095.1 Anaerolineales bacterium
CACGGCGCCACGGCGACGCTTCGCGTCTGGTTTCGATACACCGTAAAGAGCAAATGCACGGTTACTCAACTACCAACCCTCGCAATGACAGTTGAAACATGCGACTCAAAAATCCACGTTTTTTCATGTGGTTCAACAAGATCGTATTCCCCTTTTTTTATCTTCGCCACCAGAGGAAGCAAACCATCATCGTCAATGGTGATGCAGATACACGGTTTACTGTCCGCGTAAATACATCTGACATTCTCGTAATCTGGGAGATTTGGAAAGCGAAGATCTATGATGACTCCCGCTTCCCCATCCATGATGAGGATGTTGTTGTAGATATTGGCGGGCACATCGGCGGATTCGCCATACGTGCGGCAAAAATGGCGAATCGCGGACGCGTATATGCATATGAAGCATCGAGCAAAAACTATGCAATGCTCGAAAAGAATCGTCAGATGAACAATACTGACAATCTACATATCTATAACAAGGCTGTGTCAGGTCGAAGCGGTGAAATGAACTTTTTTATGCCGTCCGATAACGGCGCACTCGGTTCGCTCCTGCAGGAAACAGACAGCCCGATGGAAACGGTGCAGGGGACAACACTTACCGACATCATCGCTGGAAACAAAATTGCACAGATCGATTACTTAAAAGTGGATGCCGAAGGCGCAGAATATGACATCCTATTCAACTGCCCGTCTCAGACATTGGCAAAAGTGAGGCGCCTGGTCATGGAGTATCACGAATTCGATGGCAATCAACGGGATCATCACGATCTTGTGAAATTATTGAAATCTCATGGCTTCCATGTTGAAGCTGAAGACGGCATCTTCCCGCAAAAGTTACTATTTGGCACAGGCATCATCAAGGCGTGGCGGGAATAGGCATGCAAACGAACTGGATGAAGCCGCCCGATGATTTAAATCTTGAATTGAATCAAGTGAACATTTGGCGCGTCTCTTTCAACCATTTACCTGATCCCGTCCAAGGGGCAGATACCACCCTCTCAGCGGATGAGTCCCAACGTGCGGCTAAATTCCGCTTCGAGATGGATAGAATTCGTTTCGTAATATCCCATATCGCCTTGCGTGATATTCTGTCGCGTTATTTGCATATCGAGCCAGAAAAAATCAGCTTTACGGTTGGGGAATATGGAAAACCAACTATCATTTCAAAACTCAAATTGGATATCAACCTCTCACATTCAGGAGACTATGCACTGATCGCCGTTGCACGCGAACGCAAAGTAGGCGTGGACGTGGAACGCTTCCGCCAGGAATTGGAGATCGAAAAGATCGCCCATCGCTTTTTTTCTAAAAAAGAAAATGCTGAACTACTGAGTTTGCCATCTGACCAGCAGCAGATCGGCTTCTTCAACTGCTGGGCGCGTAAAGAGGCATACATCAAAGCGCATGGACTTGGCTTGTCATTACCGCTGAATAGTTTCGATGTTTCACTCACGCCAGGTCAGCCAGCGGCTTTGAAGGCAACACGCCCTGACTCACAAGAAGCATCCCGCTGGACATTGCTTTCGCTCGATGTCGATCATCACCATGCAGGCGCTGTCGCCGTTGAAGGCTTAGATTTGGATTTCAGGTTTTGGGATTGGAATGTCAATCGGTAATTGCTTCAATACCCATACATTGAAGATCTTCATCCCCCCGTTGATATAAACGATACAAGTTGTTTTCGGGGAGGATGCAATACATTTCGATCAATTCTGAAGAAGCATAAAATCTCTCGCTAAGAGATGCGATATAAACAGGATGTTCAGGCAGAGATTCTTCGATTACCTCCCACACTAGCTGCGGATCAAATGATGCAGGGGGCACCGTCATCCATCCAAGAACTGTTACATCGGGACGCAAGCCTTCCACTTTTGTGAAATGACGCAGTACAAAGTATTCATCCGTATCTGTATACCATTCAGCGATCACAATTGCGTCGGGAGGTAAATCATGTAGGGTTTGTGTACCGAAATCGTATGCCTCGTAATCCCCGCGTTTGTAGGGGTCGATGTAATAGGCCAATCCATTACGAACTCCAACTCCGACTTTAGGGATGTCGAGAAAATCATCGTCCATGCCGAAATTGTCAGCAAGGGTTGGCAGGGAACGGTAAAAGGGCGGCGTCAGCACAATGGTGAGAAGCAGGATGGAGGTCAGAATGAAGCGCGGCTTTTTATCCCATGTGTTGAAGATGTGATGTAGTCCAATCCCCATTAGGAATACGAAGAACACATGCGAAGTCAGAAAAAAGGCAAATTGATCTGACACACGATAGAAGACACCAAACAACATATAGACGATGTAGAACGAGAGGGCTTTCCTGCTCGAACGCATACCGATCACGCCCAGAATGATGCCGAGCGGACCAAACTGTAGAATAAGGAACAACAGATATTTCAGGAGGCTTTCTGCCAGCAAGAGAGGTGAAAGACTCAAGCCGCTAAAAAACGTCGAACCGACAATGGGGCCTGCAATTTCATCGAGCGGAAGGTTTCGCGTTATGCGGATGAATTGAATGATGTAAAGGGAAAATCCAAGCAAAAAACCAAAAAAAGGCCAAACAAGTTTTTCAAGTTCGATGGTTTTGAGGTCGGTCAATTTCCTTGAGAACAGAAAATAGGAGCCAAGCGCTGGGAATGCGAGAAAAGCAAGAATGTGATTTGACGCCGACAAACCCAAAAAAAAAGCAGCCAGCGCAGCGTGTGCAGTGCTGTTCGAGCGTTCAAATTGATCTAAGTAAAAATAACTTAGCAGCAGGAGAAAAATGAAAAGCGTATACACCTCTGGCGTGGAGGAGTGCCACCAAAACGTATGTGATACCGCCAGCGCAAACGCAGCGTAGCCCGAAGCAAGAAGTGAGTTTGTTTGGCGGTGGCAAAGTTGAAAAACAAGAACGACCGACGCGGCGCCGAATATGGCCGAGATCAGGTTGACCAGCCATAAGGAATCGACGGAAGGCAGTGCCTTCACAAGCAAATGTCCCAGAACAATATATAAAGGATGATCCCACGCGGTCACGCCTACTTTGGAAAAAACGAACGGATCTGGAGTGAACGCCTTGGGCGTCATCTCAGCAAGAATGATCGACTCTCCCGAGATGGCTTCACTCTGCAGCCGTGTGCCATCACCCCACGCAAGCGAAGGCGATAGCGTATGGATATAAAATGCAATTGCCAGGGTGAAAACCAAAAAGGAAAATAATTTCGTTTTCAAATTAAAATTTTGGTGGGCTGTTGCAATCAGGAGCTGTTTGCTTTGGGTTCATATTTCCCAACGATCAGCACGGCGTTACTGCCCCCAAACGCAAAGGAATTGCTCATTACATTTCGCAGCGACACTTCCCGGCTGCCCTCGGTTACATAATCCAGATCGCATTCGGGGTCGGGTACTTTGTAATTGATCGTCGGCGGAACGACCTGATCGCGCAGAGAGAGAATACACCCGATCAACTCCAGCGCGCCGCTGCCCGCGATCGAATGTCCGAATGCGGCTTTGTTCCCTACCACTGGGATTTCATAGGCGCGTTCCCCGAAAACTTCCTTGATGGCATGGGTCTCGTTTTTATCGTTCCACTCCGTCCCTGTGGCATGCGCGTTGATGTAGTCGATATCATCGATGGATAAATCGGCGTCTGCCATCGCGCGTTGCATCGCCAGGACAGGTCCCTTTTGCGTGGGTTGGGTCAGATGACTGCTGTCGGCGCTGGCGCCATATCCCTTGACCTCTGCCAGGATGGGAACACCGCGGCGAAGCGCATGACTCTCCGCTTCCAACACAAGGATGCCTGCTCCTTCACCCAGAACCATTCCGTCCCTGTCAGCACTGAACGGACGGCAGGCCTCTCCCGGCGGATCGATAAGCGTTGACACAGCATGCAAGGTCATCCAGGCTTCGACGACTGCCGGCGAAAACGGGCTGTCCGCTGCGCCTGTAACAGCCACCTGCAGATTTCCGCTGCGTATCATGTTAAAGGCATACCCAATGGAATGTGCCGCTGTCGAACAGGCAGCGTCCACATCCATAAGTGGTCCCTGAAATCCATACTTTATGGATAGGTTGGCGCCCGGCCCCACGTTCATGGATATGGGGATGGTATAGGGGCTTAATCGCCCTGTCTTGTGGTAGCTTTTGAAATATGGATCGGATGCCGCATAACCACCGATCGAACTCCCAACCAGTATCCCCACTTCCTCATGAGCGACGCTGCCATCGTCAAAATGTGCGCTGGCAAATGCCTCCCTCGCCGCGACCAATCCTAAATGCGAAGAGCGGCTCATCCTCTTTGCTTCCTTGCTGTCAAAATAATCCTTCTCGTCGTACCCCTGCACTACAGCTCCAACTTTTGATTGTAGGTCTGAAAAAATCGTTCCGTCCAGGGAACGTACACCGGGGCGACCCTCCACCAGCCCGTTCCAAAATTCATCTACAGTTATGCCTAACGGGCTTGCCACCCCCATACCCGTTACAACGACTCGTTCCAATTTCTTTGCCAAACTCACATCCTCCGACAATACCGATAGGTGAAATTTATATCGGTTATTGTTGAGTTAATTGATCTTAATAAGGAAATCTGAATATCGGAAAAATTCTAACATGATTCATGCACGCAGTCTTTTTTATACATAACCCAAAGGGGCAATATAATTACTTTCAGATGAATAATCGTAGTGAACTTCTAAATATCAAAAAGCATACGGTAAAATTCTTGCAACCCATATAACGAGGAAAACCTATGTCCCAACCTGATATGTTCAATGCAAACTCAGAAAAATACACTTCCCTCGATGATCTGTTCAACGATATGATGCAGATGAACGACGATCCGTTGGCAGATGCAGGCACGAACGTAGTCATCAGTCGCGGGAATCCGCAGGCCAGGTTACTAATCGTCGGCGAAGCGCCTGGTCCGCAGGAAAATATTCAGGGCAAGCCATTCGTCGGGAAGGCGGGGCAAATGCTGGATAGGATCCTTGAAGCGGTAGAATTTGATTCTGAAAAGGACGTCTTCATCACCAACTCCGTTTTTCGTATGCCGCCCGGCACGGACGGCAAGACCTTCCGCAAACCCACCGATAAAGAGATCGAATATTACCGCCCCTATGTGAACGAGATCATTCGTCTGCTCGACCCGCTCATCATGCTGCTGACGGGGAACGTGGCGAGTTACTCAGTCTTAGGCAAGACGGGCATCACCTCCCTGCGCGGACAATGGAATTTAATCGAAGGGCGCTGGATCATGCCGATCTTTCATCCCTCCTATTTGCTGCGCAACCCGTCCAAGGCGCCCGGCTCACCCAAGTCATTGATGTGGGAGGATATCCGCGAAGTGCGCAGGAAGTATGACGAATTGATCTCTGGATAGATCAGATACTTAGAATAAAGCAAAAGAGACCTTGAGCCATGCCCAAGGTCTCTTTTGTAATCTGTAGAGAAATATTAGCTTTCGGATGCCTTTTTCTCTTCCTACTTGACCAGTCGACCTGAGAAGAAGGAGAAGAACAACATCCCCGCCAGGGCGACCCAACCCAGCCAATCGCCCAGTTTGAGATAGAGAGAGTCGGCTGTGCCAAGAGCAGGTCGGCTATCAAGATCGCCTGCGTCGGCTCGAGATTGGTTGTCTGCTCCAAAATGTGTCCGTATGGGTCGACGATCGCGGAGTCAAAGGCTTTTTCGGCATTGACGATCCCCGTCCGTGTTTCGATCGCGCGGAAAACGAGATGGACATTTTGCTTTTCGGCGATACCTTCTCAATCGCTGGAGGGAGCGGCGATGATCTGCGCACCTTGTGCAGCCATCTTGCGGGTCACATCCGTATAGTTGAGATCGTAGCAAATGATGAATGCGAGCGTGCCAAGCGGCGTGTCGTATACAGGGAAGGTACCGACGTTCAGCCCATAGGGTTCGCCCGCAAACAAGACAGGGTGCGCCTTGGCATACGGTTCGGAAAATTCGCCGTCGGGCGAAAGGGTGACCACTTCATTCCGCAGTCCATCTTCTTCAAATACACCGTAAGGTAATACCAGATAGGCGTCCGTTTCAGAAGCAAGTGCGCGCAGTTCGGAGGTAAATTCCTGTTGCGGGTCGAAGGGCAGCGCCAGTTCGCTCCAGGAGATGATCTCTGCGTTTTGGGCGGCGGCATCCCGCGTCAGGTCGGCGAGCAGGTCGAAGCGCGCTTGAGCGTCCATGTCTGGATGGGAGGAAGCGAAGTCCTGCAAGCCGCCTCGCTGGGAGAGCGCAACAAGGAAATCGCCTACAAATTGGGTATCAGTGAGCGCACAGTTAAAGCACATTTGACGAGCATCTACCAAAAATTTGGCGTAGATTCCCGCGCGGTAGCAGTTGCGATTGCAACGCAAAAGGATTTATTTCGCAGATAAGGTCTGCTGTTCCCCCCATTCATTTTTACCCGATCATGATCTTTGGGCGGTATTGCAACGCTTCAGCCAAATGCGGAGATTGGATGTCTTCACTGCCTGCCAGATCAGCGATCGTGCGTGCCAGTTTCAGGATGCGGTGATAGGCTCTCGCTGACAGATTGTGCTGCGTCATCGCCGCCCGCATCAAACTCTGACCTTCATCCTGCAGCTTGCAAAATTGCCGAATCTCCCCGACGCGCATATCCGCGTTGCTGACAACGTCAATAACTTCATTACTAGAAAATCGCTCGTTTTGAATATCTCTGGCGGCTTGCACCCGCGCCCGGATCGTTTCACTCGTTTCGCCTAAACGATCACCGCTCAACTTTTCATAGTCCACACGCGGCACTTCGATGTGAATGTCGATCCTATCGAGCAGTGGGCCTGAGATCCGCTTTTGATATTTTGTGACTGCCGCATGCGCACACGTACAGGCTTTTTGGGTGTCCAAAAAATACCCGCATGGGCAGGGGTGTACACAATCGGTCCATCTAGTGCTGTTCTATTCATCCTGTATCTCCGTGTAAAGTGCAAGCTCTTCCAGAATTTCCCGCGTATGTTCGCCTAATGTGGGCGGGGGTATAACTATTTCAGAAGGGGTCCGGGATAGTTTTGCAACCGGCCCTACCAAACTGACAGGCTGCCCACCTT
>DATHRQ010000403.1:0-7354 GCA_035465095.1 Anaerolineales bacterium
TTGGCGATAAGTCCCATATCTATTTGAACGAAGCAGGCGGCATGTCTGCGCTGGGAGGCATTCAGCCGTATCCGATCCCAAATCAAAAAGATGGGACACTGGCGCTTGTCGATATCCTTGCTTCCATTCGCAGCGAGGATGTGCATCATCCCATCACGCGGTTGGTGTGTCTTGAAAACACACAGAACATCTGCGGCGGCATACCGTTGACAATTGAATATACGCGTCAGGTTGGGGAACTTGCTCGCAAGAACGACCTGTCATTGCATATTGACGGCGCCCGCATCTTTAATTCAGCCGTCGCCCAAAATGTAGATGTGAAGGAACTGGTCGCGCCTGCCAATTCTGTGATGTTTTGTTTGAGCAAGGGCCTGGCCGCCCCGATCGGGTCCATGCTGGTCAGCACGGAGACGTTTATTGCCCGCGCCCGTCACCTGCGAAAGATGTTAGGCGGCGGTATGCGGCAGGTGGGAATCGTCGCTGTAGCTGGGTTGATATCACTCGAAACGATGACTGACCGTCTGGCTGATGATCACAGGCGCGCAAAGGAAATTGCCGATGGCTTGGGGCAGATCGATGGCGTCCTCGTAGACGAAGGGTCGCCGCAAACAAATATGATCTACTTGAATCTTGCCCCCGACGTCTCGTTTTCGATGCCGCAGGTTGCTGAAAAAATGAAGCAGCTTGGTGTGTTGATCGATGCAGAACATCCTCGCAGGCTTCGTCTGGTGACCCATTATGGGATTGATGATGATGGAATCGAGAAAAGTATTTCTGCCTTCAGGGCAGCCATGATTTCACTGAGTGAATAAAAAAATGACAGCATCCGCCTGTCATTTTTGCCCTTCCAACCCGTTGGTTTTGGGTTCGATTTGATTACGTCCCCGCTTTTTAGCTACATATAATCGCTTGTCTGCAATATCTATCAGGCGGAATATTTCATCTGCCTCCTTCGGAAAGACAGCTATTCCCTGGCTGATGGTCGGGATGGGAACAATTTGGTGATCACGGTCTCTTACCTGCAGGCTTTTCAGCGTTTTGCTGATCCGTTTTGCAATTTGAAGCGCTTGTTTTCGGTTTGCCCTGGGTAAAGAGATGACAAATTCCTCGCCGCCCCATCTGCCGACTGCATCGGTTTGCTTGATATGCTGTTGGATCGCGGCACAAAGCCCCTGCAACACGCGGTCGCCAATCAAATGACCGTAGGTATCGTTATATTGTTTGAAGTAATCCACATCGAGCATGATCAAGCTAAGAGGCGATCGTGTCATCAAGGACTCTTCTGACTGTTCCGCAAGCCTCTTAAGAAAATGACCATGATTGTAGACATTCGTTAAACTATCGAGTTGTGTCTGCTTTTCCACCTGGGCATGGCGGATCGTATTGTCCAGGGCCAGTGTGACATGCTGTCCCAGGTTAATGAGTAATTCAAGGTCTGCCCGATCGAAGGCGTTTGCCGAGTAGGATGCCAATGCAAGTACACCGGTTATATTTTCGGCCTTGAGCGGAACACCGATCCAGGACAGGCTGGTTTTATTTTTCCCCATAATAAAACTTTTCACACCGTCCAACCGGACCTCCTCACGCATATCTGGAAGGAAAAGTTCTTTTTGATTTTTAATGACCCAGCCGGACAAAGACCCTTGCATGGGTGCGCTTTTGTCGTAGAAATACTCTCCATCGTCATAGAACAGCTCAAAATCGATCTTGTCGCCATCGAGTATGCCGATGAAAAATGTATCCGCTTCGAGGGCATCCTGAATCGTTGCGTCCAGCAGTGCAAGAGTTTGTTTTGTGTCAAGCGACTGCGTGATCTGGCGGCTGACCTTGTTGATGGTTTCAAGCCGATGCATGTGTTGATTGGCAGTTTCCTTTAAACGAACGATCACTTCGAGTGCCACCAAAGCAACCATGATCGGCATGAAATATTCCAGAACAGATTCTAAATTGATCAATGTGGCTAATCTGCTCGGCAGACTGATTGCAAGGATTACTCCCAGGAAGAGATAAGCGTATTGTCGATTTGAAATGGTGGCGATGGCGATTGCGCTAAAGACGATAAGAATGTGGTTTATTTCGATCATATCCTTTGGCAGTTTCAGGGCAAGAAAACCCAATCCGACACCCGTAACAAGTGCATTTATGATTCCATATGAGGAAAGCTTGATGTTGTTAAATCGGACGATAAGGAGATTGCAAATAACGATATACAGTATGCCGGTAATGCCAATGTAAGTCAGGAATTTGTTTGCAGGGACAGACGCGTAAATTGCTTCGGCTGTCATGCCAGACAAGACAAGAATCGCGGCCAGTGATACAGGTAAAATAAATTTTCGGACTTCAAATGGAGCAAAAGGGGTTACAGGTTTCGCGCTCTTCATGGAATGTTTTCCACCTCTATATAATTGCCATAAGGGAGTTGTGATAATGTGTTTACTATTTCTTCATCAAACAAGATGCCAGATTCATTTTGCAGGTATTTTATCGCCTTTTCAGGCGATTCTTTCTTTCTGTAACTACGGTTGCTTGTCAGGGCATCGAACACATCAACAACTGCAAAAATTCGAGCTTGAATGGGTATCTCGGTATTTTTAAGCCCGAGCGGATACCCGCTGCCATCCCAGCGTTCATGATGATAGCGTACGACGGACATGCTTTCCTGCAGGAAAGGGATCCGTTCCACGATGCGTGCGCCAATCTCCGGGTGCATGCGCATGATCTTCCATTCATCTTCTGTAAGTTTGCCTGGCTTGTGAAGGATGGTATCGCTGATACCGATCTTGCCGATATCGTGCAGGAGGGCGCCTCTTTCCAAAGATTTGAGCTGCTCGCTGTTTAAACCGATCTTTTCTCCCAGCAAACCTGCGAGCTGGCTGACTCTCATGCTGTGACCTTCTGTCTCCCTGTCACGCGCATCCAGTGCCGACATCAACGCCTTAAGGGTCTGGTCATATGTTTGTTCCAATTCTTCGTAAGCGGCTTCGATCTCTCTCGCCTGTCTGCGTGATTCGGCCAACAGATTGACCCGCTCCAGTGAAACAGCCGCCTGGTTTGCCAATAATTGGATGTTTGCAAAATTCTGACCGCGGCTTTCAGGGATGAACATCCACAAAGCACCGACGGGATGTGACCGTGCCAGCAGCGGGTAGCAGACGAGTAACCCTTGATCCTTGTCGATGAACATACTTTGTCTCATTTCGATAGCTTGCTGGATGGTATCCAGCGGATGTTCGTAACGGTCGTGGAATCCGCTGGCATCCAATTCCACTGCCTTGCGGACCGTTCCATCCGGGGATGTGATCACAATACCCGTTTCGGTTGCGTTCGTTGCCTTGTGAGCGGCACGTGTGATCTTTTCTGCTGCCCTTCCAATTTCTTCAGTCAATATCACATCTTCACTTAACTGCCGCAGCATGGATGTGATATTAAGTGTGCTTCTTAGTTCCTGATACAGCCATGAACTTTCTACAGACGCGGCCGCCTGCGAACCCAGTAAGCCTGCAAGAGCCTCATCGCTCTCAGAGAAGAACACTGCATCCTGTTTGCCAAAGGCGAGGATCGTTCCTATGCTCAGGCGGTGCAGGCGAATGGGAATTGCCATTACCCCACGCAGATTTGCATTATCTATATTGAGATTATTTTGGCTCGTATATTTCCGAAGATCCCGAACCCTGAAAGGTTTGGTTGCATTCAAGGCTGCCTGCATGAGCGGTTCTTCTGAAGGATTTTTATTCAATGAATGGAGCAGGTCTGGAGCGGTGCCGGCGTGAGCATTGCGCGAAAAATCACCCTGTTGATCGAGGAGCATGACAAAGGTAAATCGCGCTTCAAAGGTTTTACGGGCAAGGATTGCAATTTCCTCTACTGCAGCCTGCGGGTCGAGCAGTGTTGTGAGTGAAATTCCAGATTGAATGAGTTCCTTTAGCCGTTCGTTGTAATTTGAGCGCTCCCATGCACGGGATAACTCAGTTGCAATCCCCTCGACGCTGACGATATCCATATTGTTAAAGGCGTGTACTTTGTCGGAGCGTACCTCCAGCATGCCTTTAAGTTGACCGTGCGTCATTATCGGCACAACGATGACGGAACGGGTGCTCTCATTGTTCAGGGGTGTAAAATCTGGGTTTAGGGTGGTGTCATTGATAATGACCGTTTTCTTTTGGCGGGCAACGCGCCCATGGATGCCACTTTCTGAATCATGGTGATAGCCAGGCGGGATAATATTGGCCATCGGCCCTCCGGTGGCCAACGTATTATATTCCTTGTTGTCCGGCTCATAGAGCATGAGTGAAACCACCGTGCATTTGACAGCGCGTTCCAGGGTGTTGACAGCGATTTGCGCGGCGATGGGAGGTTCCAATTTATCGTTTAATTGATGGCTTAATTCGATCAGGTAATTTAATTGTGTAGTTCGTTGCTTTTCCTTGTTTAATTTCTTGGTTGCGATGACCGCTCGTTCTTTTAGGGCCTCCACACTTTTATCGATTTCAACAGGAGGGGTGAACTCCTTTTTCTTTGCACCTTCTTCCTCCCTTACCATCAATGCTGGTGAGGAAGTGTTGGCGATAATGCCGTAAACTGTCAGGGCGGTGATAAGGCTGGTTAACACGAAGCCGCCCCATCTTACGCCCGAAACGGAGGAATCCAAGAGGAGAAAAATGCCGATGACGATTACGGCCTGATTTAGAATGAAGTGAGCGTTACCGCGCCACCCTGTTCTTAGCGAGCGAATGTTTGATGCGATCCAAATTGTGGCAATGGCAAACAAGGTTACGCCCGCGGTAATGCTTCCCCAATCAGGTAGAGGCAGGCGGGCTGTGTAATTTGCTGGCAGGAGTAGCAATCCCTGTGCGAGAATGGATAGAGCGCCTGCAATAACTATTTGTATTTTGGTGACCTTGGTGGACTTCACGGTTGACATATTTGTCCGTTACCTTTATTGTAATCTGCAAGACACTTCAATCTATGGTTCGTTACTTAACAACGTTGAAAGTTGGTTTCTGATATAATTTTTACAATTCCCAATCTTACCTGAAAAGAAGAGTCTATTATGAACACTTTTGTTACACTTGAGCAAATTGACGAGGCGGCAGATGCAGTCCGCTCGCGAACATCCCATAAACCGCGTGTCGGTTTGATTCTCGGCTCAGGGCTTAACTCTCTGGCTGATTCAGTCCAAAATGCCGATGTGATCCCCTATGGCAACCTGCCTAACTGGCCGGTTTCAACCGTGCATGGGCACGCCGGTCAGTTGGTAATTGGAGACCTGGAAGGTCAGACGGTCCATGTCATGCAGGGGCGGGTGCATTTTTATGAAGGCTACAGCATGTCTCAGATCACCCTGCCTGTCCGGGTGATGCTGCGGCTGGGTTTGGAAATCATGTTTGTGACCAACGCGGCCGGAGGGATTAATCCCGAATTCAATCCCGGCGATGTGATGTTGATCACCGATAATCTAAACTTTCTTGGGATGGCTGGCGCCAACCCGCTTATGGGTCCGAATATCGATGAACTGGGGCCGCGTTTTCCAGATATGAGCCGTGCTTATGATCATGAGTTGATGTCCTTTGCAAGGAAGGTGGCTGGAGAAAATGAGATTTTATTGCGTGAGGGGGTCTATTGTGCCTTGAGCGGCCCATCCTTTGAAAGCCCGGCAGACCTGCGGTTTTTGCACATGATTGGCGCCGATGCCGTAGGCATGTCCACGGCGCCGGAAGTGATCGTGGCCCGCCACGGCGGGATGCGTGTATTGGGCCTGTCTGGAATCAGCAATAAAGCCAACCTTGACGGTTCGACCATAACAACACATGAAGAAGTGATCGAAGCTGGCAAGATTATTACCCCCAAGATCGAAAGTATTATTCGCGGCGTATTGCGCTCGCTATAGATTTCAACAATATGGGTCCGTTGTATCGTTCCCTCGAAATATACAGCCCTCTTATTTATATTGTTCTGGCAATAATGGGTCTGTATGCTTTCAGGCGCATGTGGAGCACCTGGCGCGAGTGGCGTGATGCAGTATATACACTTGAACGGGAATTTACGTTGCGCAGGCTGGGCCGTGCCACTGCCTTCGGGTTTCTTGTTCTGCTCTTATTTTTTGGAGAGTTTTATATCGTTACGTTTGTTGTGCCGTCCCTGCCTGCGGCTGATGTCATGATCACGCCCACGCTTGACCTGCTTGCGGAACCTGTTGAGACCGTGTCCTCTGACGGGACAGTGGTTGCGGTTGAAACGCAGCAGGTGCAAAGCGGAATGAGCGGGTGTGTACCCGAGCAAATTATGCTGACGTCCCCTCGCCCGGGTGAAGAGATCAGCGGTACGGTAACATTAACCGGAACAGCCGATATTACCAATTTTGGATTTTACAAGTATGAGATCGCACCTATGGGTACTACGAGTTGGACAACGATTTCTGCCGGGTCAAGCCCTGTCAGAGACGGTGAGTTGGGAAGATGGGACACGTCGGCCATTACAAATGGCGACTATTTTCTGCAACTGGTCATCCTGGATAATGTCGGTCAGACGCTTGAGCCTTGTGTGATCGCAGTACGTGTGACCAATCAATAAACAATGGAAATGTAAATGGATTCTTTTGAAATTAGACCCGCCGCTTCGAGCGATCTGCCCAGTTTGATGGCGATTGATCACTCCATTTCGAGCGATTATGTATGGCAACTGGATCTGCGCAGCGACGCAAATCAGGTGACCGCAAGTTTTCGTGAGGTGCGCCTGCCGCGTTCGGTGGATGTGGCCTATCCACGCGACCCATCAGCTTTGGGAGATGAATGGACCAAGCGTGACGCCGTCCTTGTGGCTTTGCAGGGCGAAATTCCAGTTGGGTATATCTGTGCGGTTCAAGCTTCAGCAGTGACATGGATCACAGACCTGGCTGTCGCGCAGGGAGTCAGGCGGCGGGGCGCCGCTTCTTCCCTTTTGACCGCCGTGCAAGCCTGGGCGTTGGAACGAAGCGTGCGTCGCATAATCCTTGAAACGCAGTCCAAAAATCATCCGTGCATCAGGCTTGCACAAAAATTCGGATATGAATTCTGCGGGTATAATGACCAATATTATTCAACGCAGGATGTGACCTTGTTTTTTGGGAGAGCGCTGAAATAAGTTTTGGAAGGTCCGAATGTTTAACGGTTGGATCGAAAATTTACTGGCGGGGATCCAGGTTCTCAACAACATACTAACGGCGGGCATCGCGATCACAGCCTTTTCCTTGTTCCTGTATGCCCTGTCGTTCAATTTGCGTGACCGTGTTGCCCGTTCGTTCGCGATTATTTTGCTATGTGTGGTTGTGGTTTTCACGACCGAGGCTTTGCAAAACCGCTCCGTTCCAAATTGGGGT
>DATHRQ010000404.1:0-7050 GCA_035465095.1 Anaerolineales bacterium
GACTGGAGGCTGGTTCGGCCAGGAGCGGCATTTCCGGCCAACTGTTGAACGAACTTTCCCAAATGGACGGCTTCATTCTCGTCGTCCGCGCCTTCGAAAGTGACCTGGTCATGCACCCCAGCGGAAGCGTGGATGCCATGCGCGATGTCGACTCCATGTTGGGCGAATTACTGCTCAATGACCTGATCGCCGTCGAACGCAAGCTCGAACGCCTCGCCGACGAAAAGAGAAAGGGCGGCACGGATAGAATCGTCAATGAGCGGCAGACAGCGTTGTTCAACCGCTTGCTCGAAGCCTTGAATGACAATATCCCGCTTCGTAAACTGAACTATACGCTTGAAGAGGAAAAGGAACTCTCCTCATTCGGTCTACTGACGCTTAAGCCCGTGTTGATAGTCTTCAACATGGACGAGTCGCAAGCTGCGCCGCAGGTGGAACTGGATGTACCGTCCGTGGCGTTGATGGGCAAACTAGAGATGGAACTCGCACAACTGTCATCCGAGGATGCCGCCATGTTCATGGAAGAATATGGCATCAAGGAACTCAGCCTGAACAAGATGATCAGCCTTTCGTATGACCTGCTCAAGGTGCAGTCGTTCTTTACCGTCGGTGAAGATGAGGTCCGCGCGTGGGAAACGAAGATCGGCGCCACCGCACATGAAGCCGCCGGCGAGATCCACACCGATCTCATGCGTGGATTCGTCCGGGCCGAGGTGGTGGCTTATGAAGACCTCATCAGCCTTGGGTCGATGGCGGAAGCGAAAGCCAAGGGTAAGTTCAGGCTGGAGGGCAAGGAATATATCGTCAAGGATGGCGATATCGTCCACATCCGGTCGAGTTTATAATTTGTAAATTGGCAGGGGCACAGCGAAACAGTAAATAATTCAGACGACTATGCGTCCCGCTGTGCCCCTACACGTTATAAAAGGAGAAATCATGACATACGAATTGACAAAATGGAGTCTCGATGAACTCTACCCCAGTTTCGAGAGCCCCGAATTGCAGGGCGCTTTCGATAACGTGGAGGAGGAGGTCACATCGTTCGAAGGCGTGCGCGACAAGCTGACCCCGGATATCGACGAGGAGACGTTCCTCGAGGTTGTACGTGCCTCCGAAACGACCACCCGCACCGTAAATAAGATCTATGCGTTCACCGGATTGTCGTTCTCATCCGACACGCAGGACCAGACCGCGCAATCGTACATGGCGCGCGTGCAGCAGTTCGCGGCAGAGATGGGAAACCGCACGTTGTTCTTCAGCCTGTGGTGGAAGGAATTGGACGATGAGAACGCAGAGCGCCTGATGTCTGCGGCGGGCGATTATCGTTATTATCTCGAAGCGATGCGTAATTTCAAACCGTACACTTTGGGGGAAGCAGAAGAAAAGATCATCAACATCAAGGACGTGACCGGCTCAGGCGCGTTGACCACCCTATACGATGCGATCACGAACCGCTATGTGTTCAAACTCGACGTGGATGGCGAAACGAAGGAACTCACACGCGGCGAGTTGACAACGTATATTCAGGGAACTGACCCCGACCTGCGCGCCAAAGCCTATCAGGAACTGTATCGTGTGTTTGGCGAGGACGGTCCGATCCTTGGGCAGATGTATCAGACGCGTGCGCGCGACTGGCATAATGAGAACGTGTCGCTGCGAAAATTTTCCAGCGCCATGTCGGTGCGCAACCTGATCAACGATGTTCCCGATGAAGCTGTGGAGACACTGTTGGAGGTAACCCGCAAGAACGCGAATATTTTCCACCGTTTTTTCAAGCTCAAAGCCAAACTGCTCGGCGTTGACAAACTTCGCCGCTACGATATTTATGCGCCGCTTGCAAAATCGGAAAAGGAATTTGATTACAACGATGCGATCAGGATGGTGTTCGAATCGTTCGAAGAGTTCGACCCGCAGATCGCTGAAATGGCACATCGCGTCTTCGATCAGGATCACGTGGACAGCGAGGTCCGCAAGGGGAAACGGAGCGGTGCGTTCTGCTGGTCTGTTCTGCCCGATATGACCCCGTATGTGTTGCTAAACTATCAGGGACGTGCGCGCGATGTGGCGACCATGGCGCACGAACTCGGGCACGCCATCCATGCCATGCTGGCTTCGCATCACAACACCTTTACATTCCACTCGTCTCTTCCCCTGGCCGAAACTGCTTCGACCTTCGGAGAGATGATGCTCACCGACAAGTTACTCGCCGAGGAAAAAGACGAGGACGTGCGCCGCGACATCCTCTTCAAACAAATGGACGATGCCTTTGCGACGATTCTGCGCCAGGTCTATTTTGCGCTCTTTGAACGCGAGGCGCATAAGAAGATCCAGGAGAATTCGTCTGTGGATGAGTTGTCCGCGTTGTATATGGAAAACCTCAAGGAACAGTTCGGTGACGCGGTCGAGATCAGCGATGAGTTTAAGTGGGAGTGGGTGTCCATTCCGCACATCTATCAAACGCCGTTCTACGTGTATGCATATGCATTCGGTCAACTGCTGGTGTTCTCGCTTTACAAACAGTTCAAAGCCGAGGGTGACTCGTTCAAGCCGAAATATCTCAAGATACTCTCCGCGGGTGGGTCGGAAGCCCCTGCAAAGATCCTGGAAGAGGCGGGCATAGATATCCGCTCCACAGAATTCTGGCAGGGCGGCTTTGATGTGTTGAGCGGCATGGTGGATGAGTTGGAGAAGTTGAAATAACTGCTGTCATTGCGAGGGCGATGCTCTTCGCCCGAAGCAATCCTCTACCATGAGGAGATTGCTTTGCTCCGCTCGCAATAACATATCTAATTGTCCAAAAACAACCGACACACCTCCTCTGAAAACCCCTCTGCCGTTTTATCGAACTCGATGACCGTCCGTTTGATGGCAGCTTGCATGGCGTAGTCGAATTGGAAACCCTGCTCAGGCGAATCGAGATTCATCCATGCGTGCGAGTCATGGGGCAGGACGCGCAGGACGAAGGGTCGAAGTCTCTTGAAGAAGTACAGCGCTTCGACGGGTAAATACACTTTGCCCGAACGCAGGTCTGGGCTGTTGATGATGTCTGGGTCCATTGCGTCAATTTCGGGCGCAGGGGGAGGCGTCTGCCCATTGAAGCGATCCAACCACAGGGTGACGTAATTGCTGTGGGCGTAGAAGTCCTGCACGGCATGTAGAAATCTCCCAAAGGCATGCCATGCGGGGCTTGCGCTGCCTGCCTCCAAAGACGAAACGACCATACCCCGCTGTTCCTCGATGTATGCGTATGTCTTCTCGAAGGCGTTGTTGTCGAAATGAAATTCATCGTGGCCTACCAACCCGCTCAAACGGTCTTGATCGACGTTGGCCTGAATGATCTCAGACATGGCGCGCGCGCTGAAACGATCCCCCAACGAAGCAAGCATGATCTCGATGTGATATTGGCTAAGCATGTGTCAAATTATACGCGTTATACTCACGAGCATACATTACGTTATAATGCCCGCATGAGTTTTTACACAGCCAAAGGCGACGACGGGTCGACGAACGTATTGGGCGAAGGACGTGTGATGAAATATGACGCGCGCATCGAAGCCGTGGGGACATTGGACGAATCGACCGCCGCCCTCGGTCTGGCGCGCGCCCAGGTGCTTGATTCACGCTCGGGCCCGATCCTGCTCAAGGCCCAACGAGATTTATACAAATTGATGGCGGAGGTATCTGCCACGCCTGAGAACGCGGAGAAATTTCGCGGCATCGACGCGTCGCGTGTGAAGTGGCTAGAGGAACAAACCGACGAGTTATCCAAGGTCGTTGAGATGCCCAAGGAATTCATCCTGCCCGGCGACTCGCTGGCAGGCGCAGCACTTTCGCTGGCGCGCGCGATCATCCGCCGTGCCGAACGCCGCGTGGTCGAAATGTTCGACACCGACGAACTCTCGAACCCCGACCTGCAGCGGTATTTGAATCGATTATCGTCGTTATGCTTTGTGCTGGAGTTGTTGGAGAATCGGGCCGCCGGGCATCAGACGACTTTGGCAAAGAATTAATATCAACGTAGGGGCACAGCGAGACGAATCGAGGTTTTTTCCTTTACCAATTTGCTGTGCCCCTACAAGGATTAATCATGACCGGCACATTCCTCAACATCGTCACCGTTCTTATCGGCGGCAGCCTCGGCTTGATCTTCGGCGCGCGCATCCCTGACAAATTGAAAGAGACCATCGTCGCAGGGATGGGACTATTCACCGCCGCGATGGGCATACAGATGTTCCTGGATACGGAAAATCCGTTGATCGTATTGGGGGCCTTATTGATCGGTACTTTGCTCGGCGAATGGTGGCGGATCGAAGACGGTCTGCAAAACCTGGGGAAATATTTGGAACAACGTTTCTCAAAAGAGGACGACGACGGCTCGAACAAATTCGTGCGCGGATTCCTGACCGCGTCACTTTTATTCTGCGTTGGCCCGATGACGATCCTCGGTTCCATTCAGGATGGCCTGACCGGCGATTACAACCTGCTGGCGGTGAAATCTGTACTCGATGGCTTCGCGTCGCTGGCTTTTGCGTCCACATTGGGGGTGGGCGTCATGTTTTCGACGATCGTGATCCTGGTCTATCAGGGCGGGATCAGTCTGCTGGCGGCACAATTGAACGCAGTCGTCACCCCCTCCATGATGAACGAACTGACCGCCACGGGCGGCGTCATTTTGGTGGGGCTTGCGATCAGCAGTCTGCTGGAGATCAAAAGGATCCGCGTGGGGAATATGCTGCCGGGGCTGGCTGTCGCACCGTTGATTGTGTGGCTTGAAGTGTTTTCAAAGATGTTGCCCACAATATTACGATAAACATTTAATTCCGTAGCCACACATTCCATCAATTGTCACGGATTTTTAAAATTTGACTGTGAAAATTCGTGAAATCCGTGATTGAAGTTATTTTGTCCTATGGCTCTTCATTTCCATCATCGGATAAAAAACGAAGATCACGATTAACATCATACCAATGGCAATTGTGTACCAGTTGACCAATCCTTCCGTGAAATCGGATGGGTTCATCAATGCCGCGACGAAGACCAATATGTGCCAAATGGCAATGCTCTCCAGCGGAGTCTTCCATCCGCTCCAACGCTTTTCTGTAGACATCGTGTATGCGCCGACGCCGAGCAACGCGATCCATCCACACATGATGCGCGCGGTGAGAGGGGTTAATGTCCAAGGCCAAGTGTTGATGACGAAGTCAGGGTTGATGAATCCGACGATCACATAGATCAACGATCCAGCAGAGAGCAATTTGAGAAGCAATAAAACAGGTGATGGAACAATGATATCGTTCGTTTCGGGGTCGCCTGAGTCCGTTTTGCGGTTGTAGTACCAAAGGATGGGGACGAGGAAAGGCGTCACCACATACAGGATCAGCCATAAGTTGAATCCGAGGCGGCCGTGTGCGAAGCGGTCCCAATGCAGGAAAGTGGCGATCATCATGAACCATGTGAAAGTCGTGATGGGCAGGAATCCGCCTGCGATGCGATGCCAGCTTTTGCCAAACAGGGTATTAATAAACAGCCACGAGCCGCCAAGATAGCCCGCTCCCATATACATGGCGGTCATGTGAGGTTTGATCGCCCAGGCAAAACGTTCGCCAGATGAATCGGGATTGAAGAATAGAATTAGAAAAGCCAGCCAAAGAAATGGGAGGACGATCACAGCAACAATACGGGTAACAGGTTGGATGCGGTCATCGGTTTGCATAGGTGTCTCCTTTTGAGAATAAAACCCCACGATGTCCAAATGGATATCATCCAAATATTGCAATCATCAATATCCCTGCAAAGATCACAACCGCTCCAGCCACGCGCAGGCCTCCCATTTTTTCCCTTAGGAACTGCCAGCCGAGGAATGCCCCGATCACCACGCTGACCTCCCGTATCGCGCTCGAATAACTGAGCGGCGCGATGGTATAGGCAAACAGAGCCAGCAGATAAGCCGTCACGCCAAACAGCGCCGCAAGGATCAATGGGAGGCGCGATCCGTGCCACGCAGATGCAAAGCGCTTCCATCCATAACGGCGGATGGTATAGGGTGTGGTTAAAAAGGGAATCATCATGAACATCATCAGGCCGTACGATAAGGGCGATCCGTTTTGGACAGCAGCCCCGTCCACCAGAGTATAGAAGGAGATGATCAACGCCACTGTCAACGCGAGGAGCAGGCCCTTTAGATGCAATCTGCTTCCACGATTTTGGACCAGGCTGGTCGCGCCGATGGTGATCATGCCGCAGACGATCAACCCGATGCCGAGCATGCCGCCTGTGGTCAATTCTTCGCGCAGGAACACCACAGACCAAAACATGACAAAGGCGGGCGCAGTCCCGCGTGCAATGGGATAGACCAGCGAAAAATCATTGTCTGTATAGGCGCTGGAAAGCGTGATGAAATAAACCGCTTCGAGGATCATACTGATGAAGGCGAATATCCACATCGAACGCGGCGGCAAACCGACGATCAACAGGAGAATGAACGCGAAGGCGCCGCTGAGGAGTACCTGCCATCCCATGGCAATATATTTTTCCTGAGATCGCTTGAGTAGGAAGTTCCAGAATGCATGCAGGAATGCGGAGGTCAAAAGAAGAAGAATTGCAAGAATCGACATGCGGATGGGAATTTACCATGAAATCATTTGGTGGAATAAAAAAAACTCCGAATTCACAACGAACTCGGAGTTTTTAGTCCGCAGTTTGGTTCTACGACTGGTTGAACACGGTACGGATCGGAAAGGGGATGTCGATGCCTTCCTTATCGAGCGCGGTTTTGATCAATATGAACGCAGCATCCTTGGCGGCAATCGGATTGGTCTTGGATGTATCGATCCAGAAATAAGTGTCGAGTTGCAGCGCCGAATCGCCGAAGGTGGAAAAGCCGACGACCGGAGCCGGTTCTGCCATAAACCCGGGCACGTTTCGGATGGCCTCCAAAACCACCTTGCGGGCGGATTCGGTGTCCGTGTTGTACCCCACGCCGACGGGTAGTTCAATGCGTCTGCGGTCGGCGCGGGTGTAGTTGATGATGGGGTTCGACAGCACATCTGC
>DATHRQ010000405.1:0-2859 GCA_035465095.1 Anaerolineales bacterium
CGCCGGCCTGCATAAACTTCACGTCCGCTCCCACGCCGGGGCCGGAATCTCCCTCCCTGTTTCCTCCGATCACAAACGCTGACCACATCCGCGGGCCGCAGGATGCGACCATCACCAGCCTTGTGTATGGCGACCTGCAAACCAGGACCAGCGGATTGTTCTCCGGCGTGATGAACCGCCTGCTCGAGGAACATCCAGACGACCTGCGATTCGTCAGCCGCATATTTCCATTGGTGGGCAGGAACGATAAAGCCGTACTGGCCGCGCAGGCCGTGGAGGCCGCACATCGACAAGACGCATTCTGGGAACTGCACGACCTGCTGTACAGTCAGCAGGAAAGCTGGGTGGATCTATCCATCGAAGATTTCGAGCAATGGGTCGCGGCACAGGCGTCAGCTTTGGGCATGGACGCTGGGCAGTTTCAGGCCGACCTTAAGAGCGAAGCGGTCGTAGATCTCGTTCAAAAGAATTTCGAGACGGCGCGCGAGTTCGGTCCGTTTGGCATTCCGTTGATCCTGGTCAACGGAGAGATCTATTTGGGGCCGCAGGATTATGTCAGCATGAACGATATCGTGGGTTTGATCCTGCTCGGCGAGCGGCATTTTACCCAGTGCCCGCCCTCGACGGTGCAAAAGACGAAACAATACCTTGCAACGCTGCACACCGAAAAAGGCGATGTGGTCATCCAACTGCTGGCGGACAAGGCCCCCTCCACCGTGAACTCGTTCATCTTTCTGGCCCAAAACGGCTGGTATGACGACATAACCTTCCATCGTGTGATCCCTGATCTGTATGCGCAAACTGGCGACCCGAGCGGAACCGGCAAAGGCACGCCCGGCTATTACGTGATCACTGAAATCACCCCCGACCTTACGTTCGACCGGCCCGGCCTGGTGGCGATGGTCAACTCGGGACCCGACACAAGCGGAAGCCAGTTCTTCATCACCTATGATGCGGTGCCTGAATTCGACGGCAAATATACGATCTTCGGGCAGGTGCTGAGCGGCATGGATGTGCTGGAGTCACTGACGCCGCGCGACGCGCAGATCGGCGTCGAAACGCCGCCGGGGGACAGGTTATTAAATGTAACAATCGATGAAAAATGAAAACATCACAATTCCATACCCCCTCCTTTCTCACCTTTATATTATTTGCGACCTGGTCAGCGTTTACTTTCTTGATCGCTTTTATACTGCTGGTTGTGTTGCTTGTTACCTTTTCCTCCAGTGGTGAAACGAATACCCTGTTAACGATCATCTTCGCGTCCCAAACGTTTATCGGCATTCTACTTGGAACAGCCTCGGTTATTTCTGCCACCCGATTTATGAACAACCAGTTCTCGGACAAAGCTGTCTCCACCTCAATTAAAAGTTTGAGCATCGTATTCGGCGTTATTGTAACGGGGATCGTTTTATTGATTGGAAGATACACACAGTTCAATCAATCTGTGAATTGGCTGGTGCTCCCCCTTCTGACCATTCCCGCCGTGACCATTCCCACTTGGTTGATCTTTCGACTGGGCACAAAAAACCTTCCCTCTCAATCGAACTGGCGAATTTGGAGCATATTCGGCATTAGCATTTCCCTGACCGGTTTGATCGCCTTGATATTGGAGATCGTCGTCATTATTTTTGCGTTTTTACTTTTCGTCATTTATATCGCCAGCAATCCCGACTTCGCAAGAGAATTCGAAGTACTTTCAAACCAATTTACAACCATAAACCCGAACCCAGATGAAGCTGCACGGCTTATCGTCCCGTATCTGACAAAACCTGGTGTATTGCTCACAGCCTTCACGCTATTTTGCGTCATCATTCCGTTCATTGAAGAGGCGTTCAAGCCGCTTGGTGTATGGCTGATCGCCGGGAGACTTAAATCTCAGGCACAGGGATTCTTACTTGGCGCGATTGGTGGAGCAGGTTTCGCCTTGGTCGAATCGCTCAATGCCGCCGCGCAAACGGATGGATGGAGCACCCTGCTGCTGGCCCGTATCGGGGCCAATGCAATGCACATCACTGCCTCCGCATTGATCGGTTCGGGGATCTATTTAGCATTTCATGAAAAGCGTTACCTGCGTTTATTTTCCACATATCTGCTATCCGTATTTTTGCATGGCCTTTGGAACTTTATTGCCCTTACAAATGGGTTCTCATCGCTATTGGTGATGTATGGGCAATCAGGGCGATATCAGATCATCGAAACAATATCCTATATGGGCTTGGCAGTGCTCACGATAGGATTGATTGCCTTACTGATCCGTTCAAATCGCAAACTGCAAAATTCTGAACATATGAAAGAAAACCCCATGATTTTAGAGGAAAACAATTCGACCGTTTAATGCAAAAACTGTCATGGTAAGATACTCGCATGTCCATTAATCCATTATCATCAACTGCACGCGACGGCGACCTGGCCCAACTGGTCGGGCTGCGGCATAAACACTTCATCCTTAACCTGCAGGCGGGCGCAAAGTTCGAATCGCACCGCGGCATTCTGATGCACGACGATCTGATCGGCAAACCCTGGGGCACGCAGGTCTTCAGTCACAAGGGATCGCCGTTCTTCCTTTTGCAGCCCTCGCTGGCCGACCTGCTGACCAACATCACGCGTACTACGCAGATACTCTACCCGAAGGACATCGGCTTCATCCTCGTCTCTCTGGGGGTCGGGTCGGGGCAAAGGGTGATCGAGGCCGGGACAGGTTCCGGGTCCATGACGACCGCGCTGGCCTATGCTGTTGGGGATGAGGGACAGGTAATCTCGTATGAAGCCAGACCAGACGTGCAGAACCTGGCTCACAAAAATCTAACCCGCTACGGCCTCGCTTCGCGCGTCGACTTCAAACTGGGTGATATCGAA
>DATHRQ010000406.1:0-5742 GCA_035465095.1 Anaerolineales bacterium
TGTCTGCTGGTCCACGGTAACGCTGGCCTGGGAAACTCGTTGGATTAATGCGCGCATATTTACAAATAATGGAATTCGGTTTTACGGCAGTCCGATCGCTTCGCGTACTTCTGACATCGTCTGCTGCGCAATGACACGGGCGCGTTGTGCGCCGTCGATCAACACGTCATTGACATATTCGGGTTTGGCCTCGAGTTCTGCGCGTTTGGCTCGAAAGGGTTCCAGTTCCTTATTCAAGTTCGCGGCGAAGCGCTTCTTGCAATCCACACAACCAATGCCAGCGGTGCGGCATTCCCTATCGATCATATTCACTTCTTCCTGTGGAGAGAAGATCTTATGCATCGAGAAGACGTTACAAATATCGGGGTTGCCGGGGTCGGTGCGTTTCATACGCGCCGGATCGGTGACCATTTCCATGACGCGGGCCGTTGTCTCCTCAGGCGTGGAAGCCAGTTCGATGTGATTGTTCAGGCTCTTGCTCATCTTGGTTTTGCCATCGATGCCCAGCACCTTTTTAACTTCAGTGTGCTTCACCTGGGGTTCGAGCAGAACCTGGGTGCCGTATCGATAATTGAACGAACGGACGATCTCACGTGCAAATTCCAGGTGCGGCGCCTGATCAATGCCCACAGGGACGACGTCCGTTTTATAAAGAACGATGTCTGCCGTCATCAAAACAGGATAGCCCAACAAACCATAATTCACATTCTCTGGCTGCTGTGCAACTTTTTCCTTGAAGGTGGGCAGGTCGGTCAATTTTCCCATCTGTGTCACCATCGAAAGATAAGTGTGCAGTTCCATCACTTCCGGCACATGCGACTGCACGAACAGGATCGAGTCTTCAGGGCGGATGCCCGCCGCAAGCCAGTCGATTGCCATTTCAAAGGTGTTTTGCTTTATCTCCTGCGTCGTCTCAACCGTGGTCAATGCATGGACGTCAACAATGCAATAGACGCAATCATAATCATCCTGCAGTGCGACATAGTTCTTAATCGCGCCCAGATAGTTCCCCAAATGTTGTCTACCTGTAGGTCTTGCCCCGGAAAATACACGTCCCTTTTTTGCCATTCATCACCTCAATAATTCGGTGGTTGAGTGCCGCGAAGCGGCATATCGAAACAACCTGTTAGATTCAAACTTTTCGTTTCATGCTTCGTGCTGGTTTCGATACGCTTTCGGCTACTCAACCAGCGTGTCGGTATTTACTCTCCAACCAACTCTCTTACCAACCCCAACACTTCCCCACGCTCGGCATGGCGATTCAATTGTTTTTTGGAAAACAGCAGGTCGCCATTTACCGACACTTCAAACTTTCCATCATCCGACGGCACGATCGAGATCGCCTCGATCACATGCTCGTAATTTTTCAACAACTCATCCATCAGGCTCACGGCCCGACCGGTATAGTGTCAAACTGCACAGTAAATGATTTCAATTTTCAACATCGTGCCTCCTTAAGTCTCAGCATTATATCATTGAGGCAACTCGCTCAAAAACGCGCGGACGGTTTCATCTGCGGGATGCGACTTGATCTCCTTAGCCGTCCCCACCTGCCGCACCCTGCCTTCCACGATCACTGCAATACGATGGCTCAACTTAGCGGCTTCGTTCAAATTATGTGTCACGAAGACAGCCGTGAGCCGGTCTTTTTTCAACAAAGCGGACAAATCTTCAAGCAACTTTAATCTAGTTGGCGGATCGAGTGCCGCAAACGGTTCATCGAGCAGTAGCAGTTCCGGCTCCAGCACAAAGGCCCGCGCCAGACTGACCCTTTGCGCTTCTCCTCCAGACAATTCGCCTGCCCGCCGCTTGGACAGCGACTCTATGCCCATGGCCTCCATCCACCTACCCACCTGCAAGCGGACCTCGTCCTTCGAGACGCCGCGAAACTTCAGCCCCAAACCGATGTTCTGTTCGACGGTCATATCCAACAATAACGGAGATTGGAACACGAACGCTATCCTACGCCGATATTCGAGTTCATTCCACTGCGTCAGCGGTTTTTCATTAAAAAGGATTTGCCCGCCGGCGGGTTTCAGTAAGCTCGCGATCGAAAGCAGCAGGGTACTCTTCCCTGCGCCGTTCGGGCCGACGACGGTCAGCGTTTCGCCGCGGGTGATATCGAGCGAGTCGATATGAAGCACATCGCGTTTATTGCGTTGGATCTGTAGATCACGGATTTGAATCATGATTTACTTCTTCTGCGCCTTCTGCTGGATCCACGTCAACGCAAAATTGATGAGATATGTGATCACCAACAGCAGCGCGCTCAATGCCAGCGCAAAATCAAACTCGCCCTTGCTTGTCTCCAGCACGATGGCTGTCGTCAGCACACGCGTCTGTCCCTTGATATTGCCGCCCACCATCATGGATGCGCCAACTTCGGAAATGACCGCACCAAAGCCCGCCATTAGAGCGGCCAGGAGGGGCAATCGGGCCTCTCGCCACAGGTACCAGACCATTTGTAAGTTTGAAGCGCCGAGTCCCAGAAGCTGCTGTCGCAGGCGGGAATCCAGGGCTTCCAAAGCGGCGGCGGTCAATCCCGTTACAACAGGTGCGGCGATGACCGTCTGCGCAATGACAATAGCCCAGGGCGTGTAGATCAATTTAAGATCCCCGAACGGACCGCTGCGCCACAGCATCATCGCCACCACAAGTCCCACCACCACAGGGGGCAGCGCCATGCCCGTATTGATAATGCTCAGGATGATGGAACGTCCGCGGAAAGTGCCGAGAGCGAGTATTGTCCCAAACGGCAAACCAATAAACAGACTAATGAGTGTGGCAAGCGTGGAAACCTGCAGGGAGAGAGCCGTGATCTGGAAAACTTCCATGGGGCGAAGTATACCTAAAAGAAGTGACAGTCACCTTTTCCCGCTCAGCTTCGCTTCGGGGATGCTTCGCGAAGGTGACTGTCACTTGCGTTATTCAGCATCAGGAAAGAACAACGGTTGACCGTATTTATCCACCCCAAACGCAGCGATTATCTTTTGTATTTCAGGCGAGATCATGAAATTATAGAAAGCAAGCGCGCCTTGATAGTTGACGTTGGGCCACTTATCAGGGTTCACCGTCATCACATGATATGGGTTCAGAAGTGGCGGGTCACCCTCGAGCAAAATATCGAGCTTAAGATTCTGTCGTGTTGCCAGGTATGTGCCGCGGTCGGTCAATGCGTATGCGTTCTTCTCCGAGGCAACGATCAAAGTCGCACCCATGCCCTGGCCTGTTTCAAGATACCAGGCCTGTCCCTGCGGCTCAAGTTCGGCCTCTCCCCAAAGGCTCAATTCCTTTTTGTGCGTGCCTGAATCATCGCCGCGTGAGATAAAGACCGCACTCGATTTATAAATCCTTTTCAAGGCTTCGGTGGCGGATGTCAAACCTCTGATTTCCGCAGGGTCGTCTGCAGGCCCAACGACGACGAAATCATTGTGCATGACAGCGGCGCGCTCCTTTCCAAATCCATTCGCCATAAACTCCTCCTCGGACTTCGGCGCGTGGACAAGTAACACATCTGCATTCCCTTCCTCGCCCATCTTCAAGGCTTGACCCGTCCCTACCGCTACCGTCTGGACCGTGTACCCTGATTCCGCCTCGAACAGCGGAATCAACACATCCAGCAGGCCTGAATCCAGTGTAGATGTGGTCGTGGCAAGGATCAAGGTTGAATTAGAAGGCTGGGAAGTACAACCGAATAGTAAAGCACTTGCGAGTAAAAGGGAAAGTATATTTTTCATCGCCGTGATTATACTGGTCCTCTTACAGAATATTTATTTGACATCCCTTCATCACCATGTTATAAATCGACAACAACTTAGCAAGATCTGTGCTCATCCAGAGAGGTGGAGGGACCGACCCTTTGAAACCTCGGCAACCGTTCAAGCGGTGCCAATTTCGGCAGACAAGAGTCTGGGAGATGAGAGATGACTTCATAATGAATGTCGCCTCTCATATGAGAGGCGATTTTGTTGTATAAGGAACACGGTGGTTGAGTAGCCCAGTCGCGCTGAGCGGAGTAGAACGAAGTCGAAGCGTGGCAGGACGTACACCTGCACCCACCGCAGGTGCGGTGTCGAAACCACCAATAATCAGAGGTACTTTTGTTATATGGTGGTCTCGATACGGGCTTCGCCCACTCGACCACCAAGGTATGGATATTATGAATATAGGAGAAACAATTTACGTCACAACCCGCGATGACTTCCGCAAGTGGCTGATCGAGAATCACGGATCCAAGAAAGAGATCTGGCTGATTCGGTACAAAAAAGCCACCAAGAAACCGTCCATTGACTATGTGGAGGCGGTGGAGGAAGCCATCTGCTTCGGCTGGATCGACAGCTTCGAAAAAGGCGTGGACACGGAACGCTACGCCACGCGCTTCTCGCCGCGCAAGCCAAAATCGAACTGGACGAACACGAACAAAGACCGCGCCCGTAAAATGATCGCCGAAGGCAGGATGTCCCTCGCTGGGAAGGCGACCCTCCCATCTGATGTGAAATGATTTACGGGAACATATCTTCCGACTCAGATAACTTTTTATGGGTGCGCCAGTAAATTATCAGAAGGAAGATTGAATAAGCAAAAGCAGGTATGACAAAACAAGCCTCCCTGGCAAGCATTGTTGGAATGAAAAGTAAAAGTAAACTGGCAAGAAAAAAACCAAATACTATGTTCATTCGTTCCCATGAAAGTGGTTGGTTTTTCCAATTTTTGCCCCAGAGCAAATAAAAAGCAACAGAGGTAAAAAGAATTTGAAGCACAAACCAGGCAACCCAACGAAGTTCATCAATACTGGCAACCAGGAGTGTTGCAGCCGAACTTACTGCCAAGTACATCAGGCGCTTCCAATTAGGGAGTTGTTTTTCAAGACTATCAGTGTCCATGATTCCTCTTTATTTAGCTTGACTGGAATTTTGTAGAACGTTTGCAATGCGTTCAGAGACGGAAGGAGTTTCGAAGACTTTAATATTACGTTGGATAAATTGAATGAGCAAAGTTTTCCCCGTATCTGTAAGATTGTAATATCGTCGCTGTGGACCCGTGCTGGATTGCTGGAGTTCACTGGTTACGATACCAAAAGACTCAAATCGATTGAGTGCACGATAAATACTATTGTCATCCACCGAAATCGTATCCTGGCTGATCTTTGTTACTTCCGCACTCATTTCGTAAGGATAAGAAGGACGTTCATATAAAAGAAGGAGTATCCAAAATGACAATAAACCTTTTTTATATGTCTCTTCCCACTTGGTTAGAAGATTGCTGATATCATTTTCTGTCATTATAATCTCTCTAATATACCTTTAGTATTATTCATAAGGAATAATAGCATAATTAAATCGAAATGTCAAGAATTTTTATTGAGGAACAAAGAAGCCATCTGTTTCGGCTGGATCGACAGCATGGAAAAAGGCATGGACGCGGAACGCTACGCCACGCGCTTCTCGCCGCGCAAGCCGAAATCGAACTGGACGAACACGAACAAGGACCGCGCCCGAAAATTGATCGCCGAAGGCAGGATGTCCCCTGCTGGGAAGGCGACACTTCCGCCTGATGTGAAATAAAACTGTAACTGGAAGATGTGCAATTTTGGCAGTTTCAATATGAAAAGAAAATTCAAAAACTCCGATGACTTTGGAAAATATATAGAAGAACAAGATAGATGGATTTATTCCATCGAATGGAGCTTGCCAGAACATAAATTTTATGGATACAGGCTTGAAAAATTTGATAAATATGCAG
>DATHRQ010000407.1:0-2688 GCA_035465095.1 Anaerolineales bacterium
CATTCTGGGGACCGGGATGGTCGGCAAACACGCCATCGAGGCCGCGACAAAACTCGGCAACGTGGAACGCAACAACGACCACATCGCCTCGAACGGCCCCGGAGCTGTTGCCCTTTCGATCGGCCGTAACATCGCCTCCAACCCTTCCACAATGAAAGACCTGATGGGGCAGGCAGATATCCTCGTGGATGCCACGCAGCGCCGCGACGCATCCAAACCCGTAGTGCCCAACGAGTGGATCGCATGGCTGCCCGAACATGCCGTCGTCGTGGACCTGGCCGTAGACCCGTATACGCTCGATGCCAACCCGCCCGTTGTGCGCGGTCTCGAAGGCATCCCGCAGGGCAACCTCGACCAGTACGTCTTCCCTGCCGACGACCCCAAATGGGACGATATGGTTCCGGAATCGATCCCATCCAAAAACCGCCGCACGACGGTAACCTGTTACTCATGGCCCGGCGTCCACCCCGAGGCGTGCATGCGGCATTACGCCCAACAGCTGACTCCCTTTATGGAAGTGTTATTCGAAAAGGGGTACGACGATCTATCCCTGGAGGGCTCCTATTTTGAGCGCGCGCTTTATCGTGCCACGCTCAAGGCATGGGAAGAGCAGGAAGATAATGCTTCCAAGGTGGTTCGGGAAACCGATTGATCATGCCTCTACTTTTGCTCATCCGACACGGCGCGAACGACTACACCAAAACCAATAAACTGGCGGGGAGACTGCCCGGGGTTCATCTCAACGAAGAAGGGCAGAAACAGGCCGAGGCATTGGGAGAAGCGTTAAAAGGCGTCCCGATCAAGGCCGTTTATTCGAGTCCGCTCGAGCGGGCAGTGGAGACCGCAAAACCGATCGCCAAGTCCGTCGGGGTGAAAATAAAAAGGGATAAGGGCCTGCTCGAAACGGACGTCGGTGACTGGCAGGGAAGACCGCTCAAGCGGCTCTATCTCTACAAGCACTGGAAGGTGGTACAGCACGCGCCGTCCCGTGCGCAATTCCCGAACGGCGAATCGTTTTACGAATGTCAGACACGGATCGTCGGGGCGATCGACAGCATCCTGTCCAAGCATAAAAAAAAGGACATCGTCGCCTGCGTCTTTCACGCCGACCCGATCAAGCTGGCAGTGGCCCATTACCGAGGTCTGCCGCTCGACCACTTCCAACGATTGGGGTGCGATACAGGTTCGGTTTCTGTGCTAGCCCTGGGCGAAATGGGCGCCCAGTTGATGAAACTCAACCAAAGACCGCCCTTCGACTTTTTGTCGAAGAAAAAATAATATGCCGTGGATCAAACAGGTACCCATTGAAAATGCAACGGGGTTATTGAAATCCCAGTTCGATGCGGCGTTGAAACGCGCCGGACGCGTGTGGCACATCGTCCACATCATGTCCATCAATCCGCGCATGATGCGCGACAGCATTGTCTTTTATACGACTGCCATGATGGGTGAATCGCCGCTCTCGCGCGTCCAGCGTGAAATGCTGGCCGTGGTTGTATCTTCGGAGAATCACTGCCACTATTGAACACAGTCACATGCACACGACCTCCGTGTTGAGGTTGGAAAAGCAATGGACGATGTCGAAGCGGATGCGTTTGTCCATGCGGTGGCGCGCGATTGGCGCAGCGCTCCGCTCTCTAAGATGGACCGCGCCCTTTGCAAATACGCTGAAAAATTGACACATACACCCTCTGCCATGTCACCTGCAGATCTTGATGCCCTGCGCGAGGCCGGATTCGATGACCGCGCCATCCATGACGCCACCCAGGTTATCAGTTATTTCAATTACATAAACCGTATCGCCGATGCACTCGGTGTCGAGCCGGAAGACTTCATCATCCCCTGGGGAAAATAATGGCAAAACTAAAATTGGATTTGCACGATATTTACAACAAAGGCTATCAGATCGACAAAGAGTTAAATCGCATTGTGCAGGAAGCCGTGGACAAGAAGATCAAACTTGTTGAGATTATTCCCGGCAAAGGCAGCGGCCAGCTCAAAAAGAAGGTCCTGCGCTTTCTCAACCAAGGACACATCAAGAAACTGTATCATCGTGTCGAAAAGGATGACAAGAATCACGGGCGGATATTCATTCATTTCAAGTTCTAATTTGCTGTTAACCTCCCCAGTCTTATTTGCCGTTCCAATCAACCAGATCGTCAACGCCGAAACGCGTTTCATAAACATCCAGCAGCTCGTTTGCCTTTCTCTGAAATTCCTGGCTTGAATTCCCATCATCCAGATGTTCAACCAACCGCTCGCGAAAATTGGGATTCGATGAATCAGGCAAAAGCTTATCCACCTCTACGATCATTTCCATTGTCTGTTCAACGATTTTCAGCGCTTCAGGCAATTGGACCTTTTCATCGATCAGTTCCTTCAGAAGTTTGCATTTATACGTTTTGCAAAAACGTGGGTAGTCGGGGGAGGCGTGGACAGTGCAAACGCCGTCCCACAGCGGACAGGGCTGGTTGAATCCGCGCTGCTGGGGTTCGCGGAACACCTTTACCCCCAAGGCCTCTATCCCATCCAGTTCAGGAGACCTGAGTTTTGTCCAGGCAAACAAATGACCGCTGCAGCATAACCCGCAGGACTTGCATAAAGTATTGGCCGTGGATTCGTTCGACGCAGTCGCGTGATTCATAGTGGGAATAATAGTCCAGCACATCAGAACTGACAACCCAGGGA
>DATHRQ010000408.1:0-3435 GCA_035465095.1 Anaerolineales bacterium
ATTGACCTAGCCAAAGCCATCGTGCCGAACGCGGAAGTCAACATCATCGGCATTCGTCCTGGCGAGAAATTGCACGAAGACCTGATCTCAGAAGATGAAGCCCGTCATTCGGTTGAACTCGAAACGATGTATGTCATCCAACCTACCGAGGCATCGTGGTTCGGTTATTCATGGAAGGATAAGGGCAAGCCGCTCCCTGAAGGATTCACCTACACCAGCGATAACAACTCCGAGTGGCTCGATATTGACGGAATCAAGGAATTTGTCGCACCGTTCGAGGAGTTGTTCGAGCAAGGGAAGTTGGAAGGGTAGCGAGTTCAATGTTTCAGGTTGAAAGTTGCATGTTCTGGGCAAAAAACAACCTGAAACCTGGAATCTGAAACATGAAACTGCTTTTAACAGGCGCAAGTGGTTTGTTAGGAATCAACCTCGCCCTCGAAGCGATGAGCGAGCACGAGGTCACCGGCATTGACCGCGGCAAACTTAAGTATGCTCCGTTTCAGGTGATAAAAGCCGATATTCTCAAAACTGATGAAATGAATTCCATCCTTGATTCAACAAAACCTGATTGGTTGATCAATTGTGCTGCACTTGCAAATCTTGAAAAATGTGAGGAATATCCCGTACAGGCAAGAATTCTTAATACAGATTTTCCTGGTGAATTAGCACTCGCTTGTGCAAAAAGAGAAATTCCATTCGTGCATCTCTCCACCGATTCAGTTTTTGATGGCACAAAAGAAGGAATGTACACAGAAAAAGATGAACCAAGCCCACCAGGTGTTTATTCACAGACCAAGCTTGAGGGCGAAAGAGCCGTGCAGGAGTCGAATCCAAAAGCCATTATTGCCAGAGTCAATTTTTATGGCTGGTCGTTGGGCGTAAAAAGAAGTCTCGCTGAGTTCTTCGTCAACAACCTTAGCGAGGGCAAAAATGTCAACGGATTTACGGATGTGATCTTCTGCCCGATGTGGGTCAATCACCTGGCGCAGACGCTGATTACCATGCTCGAAAAAGATTTGCACGGCTTGTATCACGTGGTGGGCCCACAGCCCATGAACAAGTATCAGTTCGGGGTCGAGGTGGCGAAAAAGTTCGGATTGAATGAAAATCTGATTTCGCCCGAATCAGTCGAAAAGTCGGAACTGACCGCGGTACGTTCCCACAACTTATGGCTGTCTGTCCACAAACTATCCACAGATTTGGGGCATCCTCTCCCCGATTTTTCCACGGGTTTGGACGGGTTTTATACACAGTTCCAACAGGGTTATCCACAGAAAATCAGGGGTTATCAACAGTAGTTCGCGCGATTTCCCCCGATCTGTGCACAGGCTTTTATACGTATTTATCCACAGAAAAACGAGAGTTATCCACAGGACACATCCACAAGGAGATACCATGAAAAATCTACTCAAAATCGAAGAATTGTTTTTGTTCTGTCTCGCGCTTTTTCTTTTTTCGGAATTGGATTATGGATGGGGCTGGTACGCCCTGTGGTTCTTTGCGCCCGACCTGAGCATGCTCGGCTATCTGGCGAATCCCCGCTTCGGCGCATGGACCTATAACCTGATCCACCACAAAGGGCTTTCGGTTGCCGTTTATGTTTTGGGCTCCCTACTTTCCGTCCCCTGGTTGACCTTCGCAGGGACGATCCTGCTCGGACACTCCAGTTTTGACCGCGTATTTGGATACGGCTTGAAACACGAGGATGCCTTCCAGAACACGCACTTGGGGAGGATAGGGAAAAAGTAATTCTGATTATTATATTATTTGAGTCTATATATTTTAACTATGCCGGAGGATAAAATGGAAATCAAATTTGGAAATCGAACGATCGGTTTGAACCACCCAACCTATTTCATCGCTGACATCGCTGCCAATCACGATGGCGATCTGGATCGGGCAAAACTGCTCATCCGCCTGGCGAAAGAAGCGGGTGCGGATGCCGCCAAGTTCCAGAATTTCGATGCGCCGAAGATCGTCTCCGATTATGGTTTCACGCACATGAACGCGCAGGTCAGTCATCAGGCCACATGGAAGAAATCTGTGACGGAGGTGTATGCGGCGGCCTCCATTCCGTTCGAATGGACGATGACCTTGATGGAGGAATGTCAGGAAGTCGGCATTGATTATTTTTCGTCGCCGTATGATTTCGCTGCGATCGATTTTCTCGATAAGTATGTGCCTGTCTACAAAGCCGGCTCCGGCGAAATCGACTGGATCGAGGCATTGGAGCGCATGGCCAGCAAGGGCAAGCCGTTCTTTGTCGCTACGGGTGCATCCACGATCGGCGAGGTGCAAAAGGCTGTCCATGCGATATTGAAGATCAACAATCAACTTGTGCTGATGCAATGCAACACGAATTACACCGCCAGCCCGAACAATTATGACCATTTACATATCAATGTCTTGAAAACCTATGCGTCCATGTTCCCAGATGTGATTCTTGGACTCTCCGATCATACGCACGGCGTTGCCCCCGTTCTCGGCGCAGTGACGCTTGGTGCGCGGGTGATCGAACGTCACTTCACTGACAGCAACGACCGCGAAGGTCCCGACCACAAGTTTGCAATGGATCCTGACAAATGGGCGCACATGGTCGAAGAGACGCGACTGCTTGAACGTTCGCTTGGGAGTTCCGATAAATTCATTGCAGATAATGAACAGGATACGCAGGTGGTGCAGCGTCGCTGTCTGCGCGCGGCGCGTGACATCAAGGCGGGCGAAGTCTTCACGCGTGACATGATCGACGTGCTGCGTCCCGCGACTCCCGGTGCGATCAAGCCTGACCAAATTGAGAACGTCATCGGCACAAAAGCGTTGACCGATTTGCCGCTGGGCAGGGAACTGCGCTGGACGGATTTGGGAGCATGAGTATTATGTCATTGCGAGGAGAGCGTAGCTCGACGAAGCAATCCCCGACTTAACAGGAGATTGCTTCGGGCGAAAAGCACCGCCCTCGCAATGACATATTTTCATTATGAAAATCCTTTATTTCTCTCGAAATTACACACCCCACGATTTTCGGTTCCTAAATTCCTTATCAAAGACGGAACACGAGATCTATTATTTGAAACTCGAAGCGAACCAGCGCCAAACAGAAGATCGCCCCGTTCCTGAGAATGTCCAGCAAATCTTGTGGGCGGGCGGGCAGCGTGAGTTCCGCTGGCGTGACCTGCCACGTTTGGTATGGAGTTTCCGTCGCGTGGTCAAGCGCATCAAGCCCGACATCGTCCATGCGGGGCCGATACAGACCTGTGCCTTCATCGCTGCGCTGAGCGGATTCCGCCCGATACTGACAAAGTCGTGGGGATATGATCTGGTCATCCCCCAGACAAAGCTATTTCACCGATTTATTCCCTGGAAATTTTACTTGCCAATAAACCAGGATTAACCCATCACTGCACCTATATTTCTACTTCAGTGAGTACCTGGAAA
>DATHRQ010000409.1:0-4004 GCA_035465095.1 Anaerolineales bacterium
GCCCGTGTCATTGCGCAGCAGACGATGTCAGAAGTACGCGAAGCGATCGGACTGCCGTAAAACCGAATTCCATTATTTGTAAATATGCGCGCATTAATCCAACGAGTTTCCCAGGCCAGCGTTACCGTGGACCAGCAGACAATTTCCAGCATCGGAAAAGGTCTGCTGATTTTATTGGGCGTTGGTCACGATGATGGGGAAGAGCAAGCGAAATTCCTTGCGAATAAGACTGCCAACCTGCGGATATTCGAGGACGAACAGGGGAAAACCAATCTGTCCATCCTTGATGTGAAGGGTGAAGCCATTGTCGTTTCACAGTTTACGCTGTATGCCGATACCCGCAAAGGACGTCGCCCGTCGTTCATCGATGCCGCGCTGCCCGAAGCCGCCGAACCATTGGTCGAGCGCTTCGTTGAATTGCTGCGCGGACACGGCGTCCCAACGCAGACAGGTCAATTTGGCGCACACATGGAAGTGGAGATCCACAATGATGGCCCTGTGACGATATGGCTGGAGAAATGAGACACACGAAGCCAAATTTTTTGCAACGATTACTTCATCGGATTGTTATGATCCGTCCTGTTTCGCTATTTTTCGCCCCCCGTATGCACAAGTTGGATCTTTGGATGCTGAAACTGACAGGCGGCAAATACACACTCTCCGAACTGGCTGGCTGGACGATTGTTCAGCTCACAACAACTGGCGCAATAAGCGGCCAACCGCGCACCATGCCGTTGATTGCTACAATGGAGGGCGAGAAGATTGGTCTGATCGCTTCGAGTTTCGGACGCAGGAATAACCCTGGCTGGTATTACAACTTGAAATCGAACCCGGTCTGTTATGTGAATCGCAATGGGGAAACCGTGTGTTATGAAGCGCGGGAAGCGAATGGAGACGAGTATAAGAAATTCTGGGGAATGGGGGTGTCAGTGTACGCAGGATATGAGGTCTACAAAGAACGAGCCTCGCATCGACATATTCCGGTTATGGTACTGGAGCCGAAAGAGTAAACGCTGGGTTCCACAACGTTGCATCGACCTGTACCGCCAGCGCGCCGACCGAGAGCATCGTGTCGGCGTTTTCTTTTGTCCACACCCCGCCTGCACCAATGATGGGGATTCCAAGTTTGGCGGCATTTTTTACCGTATCCAATGATTGAGGAAAAAGCGAAGGGCCAAGTAGCCTGCCGGTAATAATCTCCCTCACCCCTACCCCCTCTCCCCCAGGGAGAGGGGAATTTAGTGCGCCTCTTGGCGCGGAGATACTGATCGCCTGCGCTCCTTCGTCCATCAGGCGTGCGCCGAGTGACAGCACCTGTTCAACGGGCAGTGAAAATATCAATGGCAGTTCGCCGAGGCACATTTCGAGCGTTAACAGGATGATGTCATCTGCCAGCAGAGGGGCGAAGCCGAGTTCGACCGCCATCACATTTTCAATCTCCTCCAACATGCGTACCATGTTCTTCGTCTCTTCGGGGCGGTCTGCCATCAGATGGACGATGATCGGCAGGCTGGACTTGTCCCATTTGGATGCGTATTTTCTGATCCCGGATCTGAGGCCGGGGTTCGGCAGGCCCGTATGAAGCAGGAATCCGCCCGGATATTCGATAAGGGCCGGTTGAGCAGTCGGCCGGCGCGGGCGCAGAGAGAACGGATTGGTCACGAACGCGCCGAATGTGTTCAGACTTCCGAAGTCTCCAAGACTTCGGAAGTCTGGTGCGAATCCTAACGATCCCGTCGCATTCATGAGTGACTTGCTGAAATACAGGTCGCGTTTCATGACAAAATTTTACCCCCGTTGGGTTTATAGAACGTCACAGGCCCTAAGACCTGTGACGTTTGCTATTCCTACACTGTTTCGATCAACCCCATGGCCTGCAGCATATCGTCGTTGCTGTGGAACTTGAAGGCTTCGAGGTTGCGTTTTTGCGCCTCTGCCGTTTCGGCGGCTTCGAGCTTTTTAATATCGTCCTTTAAGATAATGGGTTTGCCCAGGCTTTCAAGCTTATTCATTACTGCTCCAACATTGGCTTCGACCGGTGGCTTGGTTTGCAGATATTGCGCGACTGCCTTGGATGCGTTCGTACCGTCCTTGCGGGCCAGGCCCACCAACCCCGAGCTGGCCTTGCGCGACCAGCCTCCAACAAAGACATCTTCAAAAGGTGATTCATAGGAAATGCCGTCGATGGGGAATTTTGGATTCTCATTCTTGACAAATTCGTTCCACTCGACGGACAAGCCGAATGTCTCATCCACTTTATCGCCGATGGCAAAGATGACCGTTTCAACATCCAGCCGACGCTTGTTCCCGGTGCCCCGCGCCTTTGTGTCCCCGTCTTTTTCGATCAGGATGTTGTCTTCGAGTTCGACCTGGATCAGATCGCCGTTTTCATTCCCGATCATTTGCGTGGGCGAGGCGAGGAACTCGAAACGGAATCTTGTGTCGGAGACTTTGGGCAGGGCTTTCGGGAGGGCTTCCAGAATCGTGGCCTTGGCAGCTTCAGGGTCCTGGTTGACTGCCCGCATGATGGGGGCCACACGCTCGATCTCGGCATCCAATGCAGCCTGGTCGAGGTTGTCGATCACGTATTCCATTTCCTTCTTCTCGAACTTCACCTCTGCCGGGCCCCGCCGTACGACGGCAACGACTTCGTCCACTTTTTTCTCGCGGGTCAAAAAATGCGTGATGTCGAGCATCACGTTGCCCGCGCCGATGATCGCGCATCGTTTCCCGAATCGGAAGGATTGTTGACTGTAGGGAGGCAGTTGATTGTAAAAGTACACCACATCTTTTGCATGGTAGACGCCTCTCAGGTCTTCTCCGGGCAGCCCAAGCCATTTGGTGCCCTGTGCTCCGGCGGTGACGAGGATGGCCTGAAAGCCGAGATCGCGCAGATCATCAAGTGTGAGATCGCCCTGTGAGCCGATGGTGACGTTTCCATAATAGTCGATATTGGGCAGATCCAGCACCTGACGGAACTGTTTACGTAAGCCGCTCTTCATTGTGTGTTTGTTGGGATAAATGCCGTATTCTGCAAGTCCGCCGGGTTTGATATCGCGGTTGAACAGTGCCACGCGGACTCCCTGTTTTGCAAGTTCACGTGCACCGAAGAGTCCTGCGGGCCCCGCTCCTACCACGGCGACGAAATGTTGTTCTGTCACAATGCCTCCAGTTGATAATTCTTTTTATATATGGCGGGCTGATTATAGCCAAAAAGAAAACATGTCACAAGCCGCAGCCCCATTGCCAATACGATCATTCAAAGATTCGACGGCTGCCGCAGAAAATAGTTACGCTTGAAAACAAATATCTATGTTAAGATTAATCACTTGATAGGAGGAGGTCGCATGTCACAGCCTGAATCAAATAAAAGTGAGTCCAGTAAGATGAAGAAGCTTCTGAATGGAGGCTCGGATGATTCGCCTTTGTCGAAATTGCCACGCAATCCCGCAGGAGCAACCCGCACTGCATCGGTTCCTCCACAGCCTGCGGTGCCTGACCAGCCTTTGCCTGAAAGTTCAACGCCCAAACTGAAAACCAAAGTCAAGGCTGCGCCCAGTACGGGTTACGGAAATTACAGGTTCCTGCCCGCTTTCTGGACGATCGCAAGCATCATGTCCTTTTCGGTCAATATTGTGCTGTTGATCGTCCTTGCCATTCTGTTACAGAACTTTAACGCCGTCGGCGTGACGGTGACAGGTTTAAGCGACCAGTTACTCGGCGGCTTGTATACGAACTTTGTCAAAATGGACCAGGCGCATATTACCACCACCATCCCTGTCAGCAAGGAAATACCCGTTCAATTCACATTGAATGTTAGCGGACCCACAAGCGTAACGCTCAGCGAAGCTGTCACCATCAACGGCGCGCTGGTCACGGTCAACACCGGCGGGTTGAACATCAACCGCGCCAGCGCCAATATCGTCCTGCCGCAGGGCACGGTGCTGCCGATATTCATTGAGAACCTGTCCGTACCTGTTGATCAGAGTGTGCTCGCTGAACTG
>DATHRQ010000410.1:0-2541 GCA_035465095.1 Anaerolineales bacterium
CCTTGCCACACTATTGTAGGCAAAGACATGCAATCCCATCCGCGTAATTCCAAGTTCACGGGCCATCTCCTCGATCAGCAGCATCGCCTGTTTACCGTATCCCTTGCCGCGAAATTCCTGCCTGATTTCCACATCGAAGATATAACCGCTTTTTATTGGGCGGTCCAATTCAGCGCGCATCCAGATCATTCCCACTGGTTTATCGTCATCAAATAAAGTGAAAAGATAATGATTCTCTGTTTGCAGCCCCTGGGGCAACAGGGCGTCTGTCTGCTTCCGCGACTTTTCCAGCGATTCCTCCTCGCTCCAATACCCCGCACGGACATTATCCGCGGCATAACTGGGGACAAGATGTTCGAGGAACTCATCGAACTCAGTCTGGGTCATGGGAATCAGTGTACTCATTGTTATTCCTTTTCCTACCTATTCTTTATATCGGATCGGCTCAATCTCGCGTTTCGGCTTTTCCGCAGATTTCCTTTTGCGAGCGTAATAAAAAGTTTCCCGAAGCTGCGGTGTGACCAGGCTGGTCTCACGGTGTCCCATTCTTGTGCCGTGGAACTGCATGATTCGAAACCAAAATATCGAAGCGATATTCTTTATCAGTACCCCTTCACGCACAGCATGCCAGAGATCACTGAAAATATTCGTTATCGACGAACGGAAAAAATCATAAAAATTGAAATTCGCTTCAGGGTAGATTCTGCGCATCGCCATCGCTTCACGACGGTAACGATTGTAAACTCCACGCGGCGTCTCGTTGTGGATGTGGACGACCTCTGCTTCGGAGACATAGGCTATCCCATATCCCTGCTCTTTTGCCCATTTTGCCCATGCCAGATCCTCAAGTCCCGTCAGTGTTTCGTCGTATTGATTCTTCTCCCACAGGCTTTTTCGTATGGCTGCGTTGGCATTGTTGCAAAACGCAGTCTCCTGATCCGGTTTGCTGACATCGGGAAACCACCGATGGAATATCTGCTGCTCAGAGAACTTTGCAGAGTCAGGCCCGCGCTGCTTGCCATAGGTCAGGGCAACCTGTTCATCTTCAAATGGCCCCAACAACCTCTCGATCCAATCGGGATAAATGGGATAGACATGCGCGCTGGCAATGACGACAAACTCACGCATCGCTGCCTGGACCCCGAAATTGAGCGACCGTACAAACGTAAACTCGTCGGACGGGATCCGCACAACGCGTGCACCAAAGGATTCTGCAACCGAAACAGTTCCATCGGTCGAGCCTGAATCGACGAGAATGATCTCCACGTCCCCGACCGTTTGCTGGCGAATCCCTTCCAACAGACGTCCGATATGCTTCTGCTCGTTATACGCGCGGATTACAATGGAACAGTTCATACTGCTGCCTGTCCGAAGCAGGAAATTGTCAATTCCCTTTCTTTTCCATCAGGTAGAGATAACGCTCCGAATCTTCAACGGCAGTTTTTTCACGAATTGCAAACTTCTCGGCGAAAGCCTCCTCGAACGATTCACGCGTGTAATTTGGGAAAATGTCCTTGCGGCTTATCAATAGTTTCTGTACCTGCGAGTCAGATTTTGGCACGAACTCGATCACAAGCCACTTACCTGCATCTGCAAAAAAGTCAGCGATTTGCGGCAGGGGCACATTATTGGATATTGCCAAGTGGTGAATGACAGCCAATGCCAGGACCATATCTGCAGGGGCACGCTCCATCAACGAACCCCGTTCGCGGTTGTGCCAGCCTATCGCAGGGCTTGGGTTGGTCAGATCAAGAAGTAAGGGAGTGATGTTTTGTTCCTTCTTCTCTTTTGTCTTTCGATAATTTTGCTCGACGGCTGCAGGGTCAATATCGAAGGAAATCGTATGAATACCCTGGTCGCTGGCGAGGCGGCTAAAGGTGCCGTCGTTGGCGCCCAGGTCCCAGACCAGTTTCGGTTCCACTTGTGAAATCCAACCCGACACGAGATTCTGTTTGTGTTGAAAAGCCTCATCTGAATAATTGGTGATCTGGTAATAATCGCCCCATTCCGTGCCGGCAGGCTTCCATTGTAATTTCTTCACTGTTGATTCGAGATTTTCGATCAACCCCAGCATCCCTTGTCTGTTCATTTTGCCTGAACTGGTCGTTGGCTGGTCTGAGGGGTTGGCAGCCTGTTTCTGCAGGCGTGCATGAAAATGGATGTGGGTGACCAGGCCAAAATTAAGTCTGGAGCGATACGGCAATAGGCGGGAAGCAAGATCGAGCGGCACACCATCGATGTAGACCTGCAAGAGCTGGCCCAGGCGGACATCCCTGTGAGCCATCAATGCCAAAGGTGCCAGAAAATGTTGGCAAAACTGACGATATGCCACCCACGGTTCGCCTTCCTTGTAAATATCAAAGGAAAGCGTATCGATCAGGGACATCTTGCCGCGCACAAACTGCATATTATATGCTGAGGCGTCCTTAAGGGTCATCCCTGCCTTGAGCGCACGCTTCTGAATGGAGAGCGTGTTCAGAGCGGCTTCCTTCAGCAGGCCGAACGGCCACTCAGAGGGATGGGAGATGAAGGAGATATATT
>DATHRQ010000411.1:0-6551 GCA_035465095.1 Anaerolineales bacterium
ACAGCAAAAACTACTCCTTGCACGTGATCGTATCGGACAAAAACCGATGTTCTATGCCCGGGAAGGCTCAGACTTTTTGTTCGGCTCGGAGATCAAATCGATCCTTACGCTTCGCCATCAGGACCCTGAACTGGATCCGCTTGCGATGCACGACTACCTGTCCTTGCGCTTTATCTCCCCTCCCCGCACAATCTTCAAAGGTATTCAAAAACTTCCTCCTGCCCATACGCTCACGTTTCAAAATGGACAGATCAAACTTCGCCGCTATTGGCAATTATCCTTTCATGAAAAGCTGACACTTTCCGAAGCTGAGATCCTTGAAGCACTGCGTGAACAACTCGAACACACCGTGGATTCGCACCTGCTCAGCGACGTGCCTGTCGGCGCATTCCTCAGCGGCGGGCTGGACTCTTCCATGGTGGTGGCGGTTCTTGCCCGCGACCTGGGCCTGAAACCCCAGACCTATGCCATCGGTGTGGAAGAAAGCGACTTCGACGAAACTCCCTACGCACGCATGGTCGCAGAGCATTACCAGACAGATCACATCGAGGAGCGGGTTGCTGCCAACCTGATCCAATCCCTTCCCAAGATGATCTGGCATCTTGATGAACCTTCTGATCCCATTGCGGCTTGTATGTATCAGGCGGCACGGCTTGCCTCACAACATGTAAAAGTTGTACTGGGTGGCGATGGCGGAGACGAACTCTTCGCAGGGTTTGACCGCTATGTTGGCAGCCGTTATATCAATATGTACAGTCTCATGCCGCTTTCTCTGCGTAAAGGGTTGATGGGGCCCATGTTAAATCGAATGCCTGACAGTTTCACCTACAAAAGTATGACCCAGAAATTACGCTGGGTGCATCACCTCTCATTACAATCTACGGCTGCAGAGCAATATGCGGAAGCAACCTGTTTCTTCCGCTTTACACATGAAGAAAAACACACACTTTATGGTGATGAACTTTGGAAGGAGATCGGCGGTCGTAATTCAACGGTTGCGATCACTAATCCCTTCAACACAGCTGAAGCCGATAGTTTTCTTGACCGCATGTTATATACCGATTTTGTCACCCGCCTCCCCGAACATTCCCTGATGCTCACCGACCGTATGACCATGGCACATGGCCTCGAGGCCCGCTCTCCATTTCTTGATCATGAATTGGTCGAATTCCTGGCTAAGGTTCCGGGGAATATGAAAATCCAAAACAATCAAACCAAATATCTCATGCGAAAACTCGCCGCAGATTATCTTCCCTCACCGATCCTGAATCGTGAAAAACAGGGCTTTATGCTGCCCATTGCCTACTGGTTCCGCAACGACCTCTATCCGCTAGTGAGTCAGACGCTTGAAAATTCTCACTTTGTGAAACAGGGCTGGTTCAAGAAAGAGGCGATCCAGACTCTTTTGGATGAACATCACAGCAATCGTCACGATCATCATGTGCGTTTGTGGATGTTATTGAACCTGGAACTTTGGCATCAAACATACATCGAAGGAGTCGGGCAGGATGAGCTTTCTGAAAGATTACAGGAATTATGCCTTCCCCAATAGCGCATCTTGGCGTCGGCTATGCCATGTATCGTCACTACAAGGAAAGGCTGCCACAAGTTCGACGTAGTTTTTGGAAATTGCCTTTCCAATTAGTGTTGGTCGCTGGTCTTTCAATGCTGCCTGACCTGGATGTTATCCCTGCCGTTATTTTTAGGGACATGAAAACATATCACAATAATATTTCACATAGTCTGTTTTTTGCCATTCCAGTCGCTTTGTTTGTCGCAGGCATCTTTCATCGAGTATATCGTTCCAATTTTTGGCTGTGGTTCTTTATCTGTCTCATTTCGTATGATCTGCATGTCATTATGGATGCCTTGACCGCCGAACGCGGTGTGATGTTGTTCTGGCCTTTTACCCAAGCACGCTATGCTTCCCCTATAAAAATCTTCTATGGGTTACAGTGGGGACTTGGCTGGTTCAGTCCCTGGCATTTGTGGACAATTTTTACGGAGACATTATTCTCAATCATTGTGATCCGTGCCGTCAATTATTTTGATAAGCGAAGAAATCAAACAAATTTATTTCATAAGAGAGTTGAATCTCAGGAGTAATATATGATCGTATTAGGAATTATTGATAGCAAACCCTCCTCTGCTGCCATCCTGAAAGATGGACAGATACTTTCTGCCATTGCGGAGGAGCGCCTCTGCCGCATGAAGATGGCCAGCGGAATGCCGCGTCAGGCCATCAAGCAGGTGATGATGGATGCGGGTTTCACCGCCAGGGATATTGACATCGTGGCGGTGGCGCAACGCGTGAGCGTGTTTGAGCCCGAGCCCATTCCCTGGAATGGCTGGTTCGACAAAAACCATGCTGGCAAGCCGCGTCCGTTCGAGAAGATCAGCGGTGCACTGGCCCCTGTGGCTGGATATATTCCTTTTGCTCAAAAGGCACATCACCAGATCAAGGATGTAATTTCACGCAAACGCCTGTCACAGATCCCCGATTATTTGGAAAAGGAGTATGGCATCACAGCACCGGTCAAGTATTACGACCATCATTATTGCCATGCCACCAGCGCCTATTACACAAGCAATTATGACAAGGCCCTGGTTGTCACCCTGGATGGTGGTGGGGATGGATTGGCGGGCAGTGTGTATCAAGGCGAAAGTGGAAAGTTGACCCGCCTTTCCGCCGTGGACAGTTTCAACTCGCTGGGAAATTTCTATTCCTACATTACGCATCTGAGTGGCTTCAAAGCGGAAAGCCACGAAGGGAAGATCACTGGTCTGGCTGCATTGGGCAAGCCGACCTACATCGACATTCTGCGGGAATTTGTGCAATATGTTGAACCTGGTCAGATTCAATACACGGTGCCGATGTATCATCGCTCTGCCTTGAGACAGATTGCCAGCAGACTCCCAGAAAATTTTGACAAGGCCGATCTGGCCGCCAGTGTGCAACTCCTGCTGGAAGAGATCGGCATCCAATTCATTCAATATTGGTTGAGAAAAACAGGTATTCGCTCCATAGCGGTGGCAGGCGGAGTATTCTCGAATGTCAAATTCAATCAGCGGGTTCACGAATTGCCCGAAGTCGACAACTTCTTCGTCCACCCAGCCATGGATGACAGCGGGCTGGCTGTCGGCGGCGCATTCGCAGCGTTAGTGGACGAATCTGGTCTGGACCCGGAAACCTTCTGTCAGAGATTGGATAATGTCTTCTTTGGAACCAGTTACGATGATGAGGAGATTCGAAAAGCCATTCAAAAATATGGTTTTGAAGCGACACGCGAATCCAACATCACAGATGTCATCGCCAAATTGCTTTCGGAGGGACATGTCGTTGCACGCTTTACGGGAAAGATGGAGTATGGTCCGCGTGCCCTGGGACATCGCTCGATCCTGTATCAAACGACGGATCCATCCATCAACCAGTGGTTGAATGAACACCTGATGCGGACTGAGTTCATGCCCTTTGCGCCTGCCACGCTGCAGGAGTATGCCGATGAATGCTATGAGGGCCTAGACGGCGCCCGCGACTCTGCCCGATATATGACCATTACCTTTAACTGCACCGAGAAGATGCGGACGCAATCCCCAGGCGTGGTACATGTGGACGGAACCGCCCGCCCCCAAATCCTGGACCCTGATACTGTTCCCGATTTCTATAAAATAGCAACAGCCTACCACAAACTGACAGGAATTCCATCGCTGATCAACACCAGCTTCAACATGCATGGTGAGCCGATCGTCTGCACGCCTGATGACGCCCTGCGCTCCTTCAATCAGGGGAAATTGGATTATCTTGCCATCGGCGATTGGCTGGTAACAAACCCTGAATTGAAGAAAAGTGAAAATTAAAATATTTTCTGTGGCATCCCTACAGTAATGCGCATCGGTATCATGCTGCGTTCCATGGACGAAAAAGGCGGTGTTGGAGTGTATACCCGTAACATCGTCAAGGAACTTTTGAAGCTCGACCAGAAAAACGAATATTTTTTATTCTATGCCAATCCATCCAACATCGGATTGTTCTCGAATCATAAGAACGTGACCGAACACTGGGTTAGAGGTTCAAACAAAGCCATTTGGGATCAGCTCGCCATTCCGAAGGCTTGTCGCAAGGAAAAGATCGACATTCTATTCCATCCCAAATTCACCGTGCCGCTTTTTGCTCCATGTAAGGCAGTGATGGTTGTCCACGGCGCCGACTGGCTGATCCCTGAACAAGCTCAATTTTACACCTGGTGGGATGTGCAGTATATGAAAATAATGCTACCGCTGTACTTCAAAAAGTCGTCTGCGGTGATCTCCGTCTCACAGGAAACAACCGACAACTTCAATGAAATCTTGAAACTGCCGGAAGGCAAGCTGCAAACCATCTATTTTGCACCTGCCAGACACTTCAAGCGGGTCACTGATCCCAAAACATTGCAGAGTGTCAGGGAAAAATACAATCTTCCTGAGCAATTCATACTAACTCTCACCAAACGAAAAGGCGGCGGGCGTAAAAATTTGGGGCAAGTCTTCAAGGCTTATGAACGTTACCACGCACAAGTAGATACGCCTCACAAGCTCGTCATAGGCGGTAAGGATTGTTATCTGTTTCGAGAGGAGTACGGAATTCCCACAGACGGTTATGGAAAAGACATCCTGTTTCCCGATTGGATCGACCAGGCCGACATGCCTGCCGTATTTAGTCTTGCCAGTTTGTATTTGTACCCATCCAACCTTGAGGCGTTTCCCATCCCGCTTACAGAGGCCATGGCATGTGGCACGCCCATCCTGACATCGAATGTCAACGGCTTAAAAGAGATCGCAGGTGACGCAGCCTTGTTGATGGATCCCAGCGACACACAATCCATCTCCCGTGGAATGCAAAAAATCCTTACGGATGAAGATCTTCAAAGCACGCTTTCCGCGAAAGGGTTGGAACGGTCTTCCCTTTTCTCTTGGGATGTGTGCGCCCGCAAAACACTCGAACTGCTTGAGAAAGTAGCCCATTAAAACTCATGCAGGCACTTGACCTTTATCAATTTGCCGGCACTGTCGTTATTGTCGCGCCCCATATGGACGATGAAGCGCTCGCCTGCGGCGGGCTGATCGCCAAATTGCCAGATAAGAATCGTATTCATCTGATCTACGCTACCGATGGCATGAAGTCCCCTGCTCCCATCATGGTGGGCGATGAGATCACACCAGATCTTGGCAGAGTCCGCATACAGGAATCGGTCGAAGCGATGAAAATGCTGGGTGTACCTGAACAGAATCTGCTCTTCCTTTCCCTGCCCGAAGCGGAGCTGAAAGATAATCTGCCTGCATTGGAAAAGTCACTGGGCGAAAAGCTCAAGGAACTTGATCCGCAATTTATCTTCTCCCCCTTTCGTTACGATCGCCATCTCGACCATCTGGCAGTAAATCATACGGTTGTAGCTGCTCTTGAGAAAGGCAGCATTAAAGCACAACTCGTTGAATACTTTGTTTACTATCGTTGGCGGCTGCTCCCCAAGCGGGACATTCGGAAATACATTCGACCCCAATTCCTGTTCCAATTGGATATTGCCGACGTAGCGGCTCTTAAACGGCAATCATTGAATTGTTTCGTGAGCCAGACTACGATCTACTATCCCTGGCAGACACGTCCGATATTGACACCCTTACTGTTGGATGAAGAATGTGCCAATCCCGAATATTTCATGATGAACGCTTCCTACTCAGGGACGTCTGTTTTTTCCCACCTCGTGCCTTGGATTCGTCTGGCACACCGTCTCGAACCGATCCTATTGCGCTGGAAATATTTGACACTTTCCACCTTGAAACGAGTCTTTCAAAATCGTGTCCGCTAAATCTGCCTTGAATCGACCGATCCGCGTCGTGATGTTTGGCAGCGGCCCCGAACTCAACCCCGACGCCAAACACTTTCTTACCAAACTCGAAGAACATCCAGAGATCGAATTGCTGGCCGCATTTTGCCAGGCTGAGTCACGATCACTGGGCGCTGTACTTGACGAATTATGGAAAAGACGTGGATGGCTGGCACTGCCATTATTTGCATTCTGGCTGCTCAACAAAGGTCTTCGATTCATCTTTCATCCACGTGAAGAAATCACGCTCCAACGCAAGTTACATAAGATCGAGAATCGCATCCACTTCATCCCCAACATCCACGCTCCGCAGGTTTTGGCACAAGTGAAATCCATGGAGCCTGACCTTGGCCTTATCTATGGCAGCCCCATATTGAAACCGGAGCTTTTTGAAATTCCGACTCTCGGCACCCTCGGCATTCATCATGGCAGCTTACCCAAATATCGCGGGAATAAAACGACCTTTTGGATGATGTACAACGGCGAAAAAACCGCAGGCGTGACCATTCAAAAGGTGAATGCGGGGCTGGATACCGGCACCATCGTTAGAACGGGCGAGGTCGAAGCCTATCGTCGAGCGTATCAGACTGTTTTCCACGAATTGGAAGCGTTGGGCGTAGAGTTGTATATCCAGGCGATTCTCGATGTCAAACGCGGCATCGCGGACTACAAACCGCAAACCGGTGACAA
>DATHRQ010000412.1:0-1755 GCA_035465095.1 Anaerolineales bacterium
CAACATCGAGATCGTGCGCGAAGAGATCAGAGAGATTCCCAACTCTCTCACCATCGTCGCCAGCGGACCGCTAACATCGAACGCCCTTTCGCAGGCGATTGCGGCCCTAAGCAACGAAGAATATCTATTTTTCTTCGATGCCATTGCGCCCGTCATCCACGCAGAGTCGATCGATATGGACATCGCCTTCCGCGCCTCACGCTACGGCAAGAACAGCGACGGTATATCCACTGCCCAGGAGGAGGGGGATTACATCAACTGTCCGTTTACAAAGGATGAATATTATGCATTCGTCGATGCCCTCCTGCACGCAGAACGGATCGAACTGCGCTCATTCGAGGAAGCCATAACGACCGGCGTCAAGGCGGGCCATGTTTTCGAGGGCTGCCTGCCCATCGAGTTCATCGCCGAGCGCGGCCTCGACTCGCTCGCTTTTGGCCCCATGCGCCCGGTCGGGCTGAGAGACACGCGAACAGGCAAACGCCCACACGCGGTCGTGCAGTTGCGACAGGACAACCTCGTAGGCAGTTTATATAACCTGGTCGGCTTCCAGACCAATCTCAAGTTTCACGAGCAGCGCCGTGTCCTGCGCATGATCCCGGGTCTGGAAAAGGCCGAGTTTCTACGCTACGGACAGATGCACCGCAATACATTTATCGCATCCCCGAAACTGCTGCGCCCCACGCTGCAATCGAATCAGCGCGATGATCTCTTATTCGCCGGGCAGATCACGGGCGTGGAAGGATACATGGGAAACATCGCCACCGGCCTGTTGGCGGGAGTCAACGCGGCGCGCCTGCACATGGGTCAAAAACCGATCACACTTCCGCAGACGACAATGCTTGGCGCGCTGTGCCACTACGTCACACACGCCGATCTCAAGGATTTTCAGCCCATGAAGGCCAACTTCGGAATCCTCCCCTCGCTGGGTGTGAAGATCAACAAACGCGAACGCGGCAAGGCATACGCACAACGCGCCTTGGATGACCTGAACCTTGCCTGGAACGAAATAACAGAAGGAAACAAAGTCGAAGCGTGAAAAATAGATCCATCGCAGTCTATTTGACGATTATCGGATTCCTATTTGCTGCGGCCATCGGATGGTACATCTTTGCGTTTCTGACCCAGCCGGAGCCTGTTCCTGCCACCTTCGACGGACAACGCGCTTACACAGACGTGCAAACACAGGTCGCTTTCGGGCCGCGAATTCCCGGTTCGGAGGGTCATGCCAAAATCCAGGCGTGGATGCGGGAGGAACTGGCCAAAGCCGGATGGCAGGTGGAAGTCCAGGAATCCGAAGCGTTGGGACATCCCATTCAGAATTTCGTGGCAAAAAGGAGTGACGAAAGTCCGCAGGTCATCATCGGCGCACATTACGACACCCGCATGTTCGCGGACAACGACCCCGACCCGGCCAATCATTCCCTGCCGGTGCCCGGCGCGAACGACGGAGCCTCGGGTGTGGCTGTCCTGCTTGAACTCGCCCGCACATTGCCAGAAGATGAAGATACTGTCCCTGTCTGGCTGGTCTTTTTCGATGCGGAGGAAAACGGCCGCATTGACGGTTGGGACTGGATTCTTGGTTCGACAGAAGTCGTAAAAAATAATCCTCTGCAACCGAGGGCTGTTGTGATCGTGGACATGATCGGTGATGCTGACCTCACCATTTCCAAGGATAAGAACTCGAACGCCGCACTAACCGACGCGGTTTGTGAGGTCGCGAAGGAACTGGGGTATGGAACTATATTCATTCCG
>DATHRQ010000413.1:0-4633 GCA_035465095.1 Anaerolineales bacterium
AAGAAAGGATGACATATATTTACAGGTTAGAGCGCTGGAAGAGTGAAAGTTCCATCCGGATGTGATATGAGTTCGATCACATTCACAACCGCATCCAGGTTGATGGGGCCGTATACATGCGGAAATTGGTCTCCTTCAGGAACGCCCGGTGGTGGAGTTCCTTCGGCGGGAGGCTCCCATTTCAAAGTCGAGGAGAGAAGCGTGGGTTCGATTGCCAATAGGACGAGTCCGCTTTCCCCTTTGTAATAAAGATTCGCCACCGGGATCACCTGTGCAAGGGTCGAACAGTGGATGAATCCCTCGGTGCCCAGGCTTTCATGAGTGTATTCGTCCTGCGCCTGCGCAGCTTCCCAATCCTCGCGGTCTGCGATATGAAAGATCACGGCATCACCTCGTAGATCACCGTCTGTCCATCGCGATACACCTCGCGCCAATACCTGCCCTCACCCTGCTCGAATTTGGCAATGCCCTCGGGTATGTATGCGGCGCGCTCAAGCTGCCCCACGATGATGTATTTCACGTCATATTTCCTGAGGAAATCGCGAGCGAGGTTGAGATCGATACCATTATAGAACTCAGTGATTTCGTCCACGCGGCTCTGCACCTGGAGGGACGTGAAGACACGTTGCTGCCGTTGATGCCAGTTCCAGCCGACGACGCCGGGCAGGCCAGTATAAATGGTGAAACGCGTGCACCAGCGATATTCGGGACAGTTCGCTTCGACAATAACGGGTGAGCCTTGAACGTTATCCTGCATCCAGCGGATGGCGCGATAATCCTCGCTCAGATCGAGGCGTTGGCCGAAATCATCGTAATGAGCATATTCCATAAAAGCCATCGAATCGAGTGAGCGGGGCGCGTCAAGTATCCAGCGGTCGCGGATCTTGCCGGAAGCGCCGGTCACCGTGAATAACGCCGCACCGGCGATCAGGATGATCATTGCGCTTTGCCAGAAAATGCGCCAGCCTGTACGCCACTTGAAGAAAGCGGGCAGAGTCCACGCCAGCGCCGCGCCGGCGATGGGGGCCAGCATCAACCAGGCTTGCATATAGAATTTGAAGATCGTGTTCTGCCGCCCGATGTCACCACGCACGGTGAACACCTCCACAATAATGTGGATGAACATGACCGTACCGATCAGGAACAACATAAAGCGTTTAACGTCGGTCAGATGCGGGTTCAGCAGCAACACACCCGCCCAGACCGCCATCGGCAGCGCGATCCACGCGACGTGCATCCCGCCATAGTCCGTGCCCCATTGGTTGAATTGCAGGAACAGCAGCACGATCACGAACAACACCAGCGCGCCCTCGATCAACAATTGGTATGGTTTGAGTTTCTTCAGGGCCGACAACGGCGTCACCCGCATCCATTCGCGCGTTTCCCACGTCATCCAGGATGCCACGATGAACAGGAATACAAGCCAGTGTGTAAGATAGGAAGCGATCGGCGTGAACGGTCCTTTCCACGGGTCGAGCGCGCTGTAAGCCTGGCTGTACCAGAAACGATACGGCTGGTACAGGAACTGCGAGAGCAGATACAGCGCAGCGACGCCGCCGACTGTCAGCATGATTCGTTTGACAAGGGTCGCATCGGTGTATCGAAAAACGGAATATCCCAGCGCGAACATGCAGACGAGCAGATATGTATAAGAATCAGACAGGTTGGTGGGATAAGCCGCGCCGACGACCAGACCGCCGATCACGAGTCCCAACCCACTCGTAGCCTGATTCTTCCATTTGGCACGGGCCGCCACGACAGACAGCGCCCAGCTGATCGCCAGCAACGCCAGCGGCATGACGATCATATGGGCGTGCAGGTCGCTGTAGAGGAAGGTAAAGAGCGGGAATTCAGTGATCGAATTGTCGGGGCCGGGCGGGATGACACGGCTTGGGTTCCAGTACCAGTCACCGGGGCCGATGGGCGGCCAGGCGCCCTTGAGAGTCATCATAAATCCCTGCCAAGCCCACGTCAGGCGTTGGAGGAAGGTCGACTCCCAGCTGAAGGCACCCTCCGCGCCGAGCTGCTGCATCTTTTGATAGATCAGTTGGATCGTTCCGAGATTACCAAGCAAGATGGTGAGGAAGGAGGCGGAGATGCCGGCAATGAGTTGCAGGTTGAATGTTTGCAGGTTTAAGGTGCCTCCTTCAACCTTAGACTTTACACCTGCGACTAAATTCCAACCAATCGAGAAAGCAGAGACACCAACAATCGCAAACAACGTCGGCAGGATGAAGTTATAGGCAATGGAGGGAACGATACCAAGCAGTTTGACCGGTGTACCGACCAGTAAAAAGCCGTAGTAATAATAGTTGATATAGCCGCCGGCAAACCAGGGATCGTAGGGCGGGAAGGACGTGCTCTTGATGACCGCGTTGAAGTAGGAGAAGTCCATGGGGCGCTCGCCGCCTTTGGCAGGATGCCAGAGATCGGGGTTGCCGATGCGGATGAGCAGGTCGATCAGGAAGAAGGCAAGGAACAGCCCTTCGATCGTCAGATAGTATCTGTAGTTTGTCTTAAATTCCCTGATCAGTTCGTCCCGCTGCAAATGACCGAGAACCGCACCCACAACCAGGATGCCGCCAAAGATTATTGCAATCGTCCCACGTGTGTATGGAATGCCAAGTGAGCCGCCGATCCATGCGAGGTAACCGAAGATGACAAGCCCCAGCGCGCGGCTGAGCGGATAGCCTTTATCGCCCAGCCCGGGCATGGCCAGGCGAATGATCGGATAGACCGCCAATCCAAGAATGAAGATGAAGATGTACCAGACGATCAAACCGACAAGCGGATATTTATTCTGTATCCAATCGTAATCGAACAGATCAGACCACGTTCCGCCTGCGCGTTGTCTGGCTAACGTGTCTATGGGCAGTAACAGATTGGAATAATCATCGAATTGACGCGGAGTCAGGCGCACGACTTTGCCGAGGTCAACCGTGCTGAGCACAGCGCGTACGTGCTCTACATTAAAGTTCTCGCTTTTCCTGAAGATCAATACCTTCGGGTGGTCGTAGAAGGTAAATGCTTCCTCTGCGTATTGATCGTTGATCTCGATCTCACCCAGGAGAGGCAGGTCAAGTTTCGGGTAGGTCTCGAAAACTTCGACCAGGTCGAAGCCGAGCCTGCCCTGGTAATCTCCGGGTTGGGCTTCGTGATAACACGGGATGACTTCCACCTCCAAAGGACAGCCCATCAGTTCGCGGTAATACAGCGTGGTTAACGGATAGCGCTCAGGCAGGCGCGTGATCTGCGCGTATTGGTGATTGGTGGGTATGAAGATGTAATCCGCCTCTTCAAGCGTGGTTACATAACGTTCGAGTTTTTCTTCATTGTCGTCCCAGTAGATCTGCAAATTCAGGTCACCGCGATAGATACCGCCGAACGCATCGTAGCTGTCTATGCGGAAGGGCAGGCCGTAGTCGTAATCTGTTTCGTTGACAATGGCCGCGCCGGTGACAAAGAGCATACCCGCGTCCACTTCAAAGCGCAGGTAATATTGCTGTCCCTTTTCGACGGGGATCGGGTTATCGAGTTTGAGGGTGTATGGATCGCCGCGCGGATCGTTTTCCGTGGAGAAATCTGCTGTCAGGGTGGCGGTGGCGAGCGCCTGTTCGGACGTTGGCTCTGGCGTATCGGACAGGATCAGGCTGACAGTCGAGGAAGAAGCAAGCGTGTTCGACGCATGTCCCAATGTGATGCCCTCGATGATCCCGTCGGTCTGCGCGATGAAGATCGTGTCGTAAGGGGTGTCCGCCTGGATGAATCCGCCGGTTGGGAAAGGCAGGGGCTGGTTGTAGGTTGAGGCGTTCGTTTGATATTCGATATTTATAGGGCCGGGCACATTTTGGTATATCCAACGGGAGGCGGCGATGCGCGGTTCGTCGCGTGTGTAAATACTTTGAAAGGCGAAGGCCCAGATGGCAGTTAATGAAATGACGGTTAACCCGATAATTATTGAAAGTGTCTTTGAAAGGTTGAAACGTTTAAACGTTAAAACGTTTGAACGTCCAAACTCAAAGACCACCCAAGCCGCCATCATCGCAAGCAACGGATAGATGGGCAGTTGATAACGCATGGTCGGGTTGAATTGGAGCGACTGCCAGACGAAGTAAACGGCCGTCCAGCCCCACAGCAGGGCGTGCCGCCATTCGCCCTTGAAAATGCGCCAACCCATGTAGAGGAAGCCAGCCCAGGCCAGGATGCCGAGCGGAAGCCCAAGGCCCCAGGTGGTGAGGTTTACAAATGAATACAGAGGAGAACGACGCGCCCATTGCAGGTTCCACGGCAGGTCGGCATCGCCTTTGGCCTGTATACGCTGCTCCTGAATATTGGCGATCCATTGTTCGCTGGGGAGGATGCCGTCGAAGGCATAGGGCTGGAAGATGCGGAAGGAAACCAGTGCGGCGAGTCCGCCAATGATGAGACAGGCGGCAATCAGTAGCCAGTAGTTGGTAGACAGTTGGTGGTTTTTGGTTGACGGTTCACCCTCACCCTCCGCCTTCTCTTCGGGGTGCTTCGCGATCTCCCGCAAGGAGAGGGGACTCTCTTCGGTCATTTGTCCACGGTCTACGGTCAGATAACGCAACGCAAATGCACCCGGCAGCAAAACTGCCAACGGGTAGATATTGAC
>DATHRQ010000414.1:0-3872 GCA_035465095.1 Anaerolineales bacterium
TGTGTTTTGAAAGGCCGCTATGGGCAATGCCGATCTCATCCAGGGTCTGCAGGGCTTTCGGGTGAATAAATCCGGCCGGGTTTGTCCCCGCGGAAAAGGCCTCCCATTTGTCATGGTGATGCGCATTGACGATGGCCTCCGCCATTTGTGAGCGGCACGAATTGCCCGTGCACAAAAAGAGGATGGCTTTCATAAAATGATCCTACCCAAACCTGCCTGTGATGTAATCTTCCGTCCGTTTTTCTTTTGGGGTGGTAAATAGTATGTCACCTTCGGCATATTCTACAAGCTCCCCCTGCAGGAAGAACGCCGCATAATCGGCGGTGCGGCCTGCCTGCTGCACGGAATGCGGCACCAGGATAACAGTGAACTCCTTTTTCAATTCCTGTAAGGCGGCTTCCACTTTGCCGGTGGAGATCGGGTCGAGGCCTGATGTCGGTTCATCGAGCAGAATGATCTCGGGTTGAAGCGCCAGCACACGCGCAAGACAGATGCGCTGCTGCTGTCCGCCGGAGAGGGCGATGGCGGGTTCGTCCAATCTGTCGTGGACTTCGTCCCAGATGGCGGCCAGTTTCAGGCTGCGTTCGACCGCTTCATCCAAAACAGATCTCCGTTTCTCGCCTGCAAGTTCCAAGCCGTAGGTGAGATTCCCGCGGATGCTCAACGGCAAAACGACGGGGCGGGCAAAGACCATGCCCACTTTGCGTCGCAATGCGATGACATCCGTTTTGGGGTCCAGAATATCTACCCCATCGATCAAAATTTGTCCAGAGATAGACTTGACATCTGTTAGATCGTTGAGGCGGTTCAAACAACGAAGCAATGTGGACTTGCCGCCCCCTGCAGGGCCGAAGAGCACGGTGACCGCATTTTCGGGGACGTTCAGGCTGATGTTGCGGAGCGACTCGGTCTCATCTGAATATTGTAAAGATAGATTTTCGATGGTTATTTTATTCATAATACCTTGGTGGTCGAGTAGGTCGAGCGATGGCGAGACCACACATTTCAGTGTATCTCCTTACTTTCAAATGTGGTCTCGATACACCCCTCTAAAAGCATTCGGGGTTACTCGACCAGCGGTACTCCTTACCATTGTCGTTTTGCCCTTGCCCTGGATCGGATGGTGGTGGCAACGAGATTCATGGTCAGCACAAAGATCAAAAGCACAAGCGCTGTACCGTACTGGATCTGGATCGGCATCTCAGGCACTTGTGTCGATATCACAAAGAGATGATAGGGCAGCGCCATGGTCGCATCAAAGGGCGAGCCGGGGAGGCGCGGCAGGAAGAATGCCGCCCCTGTGAACAGGATGGGAGCCGTCTCGCCGGCAGCACGTTCAAGCCCGAGAATGACGCCGGTAATAATACCCGGCAGGGCTTCTTTTAACACAATGCGGCGAATGGTCTGCCAGCGGGTGGCTCCCAGGGAAATGCTGACAGTGCGAAATGCCTGGGGGACAGCACGCAGGGATTCCTCTGCTGTGCTGATGATGACAGGCAGGGTCATGATCGAAAGCGTAAGCGAAGCAGCGAGGATGGATGTGCCGAACTTTAGGAAAAGTACAAATAGACCCAGACCGAACAAGCCGTACACAACAGATGGGATACCTGCAAGATTGATGATAGCGATCCGTATTGTGCGTGTGAGCGGAGTATCTGCTGCATATTCCGAGAGATAAATGGCTGCCGCAATACCAAGCGGAACGGAGAAGATCGCCGTTCCAATTGTCAGGTAGAGTGTGCCGATAATGGCGGGCAGGATGCCCCCTTCGCGCATGCCGTCGCGCGGGAAGCCGGTAATGAACTCGAGGGAGACGGCAGGTGCACCCTGTACAAGAATATAGATAACAACAGCTACGATCGGAATGACTGTGAACAATGCCATCAGGGTGATACCTGTAAAGCCCAGACGTTGTACTGTATGGCGATTGAGCGTGAATGCGCGTTTCATGGTTATGACAATATCCTCTCAGCACGTTTCTTGGTGCGGAAGACAACTGATGAAGCTGCAATGTTCACACCCAGCGAGATCAGGAACAAGACCATGCCGATAAAGAACAGCACGTGATAATGTGTGCTGCCGTTGGCTACCTCGCCCATCTCAGCCGCGATGGTGGCCGTCATCGTACGGACGGGGGAGAAGATGCTGCCAAGTTTGGTCGCAAGGACGGGCGCGTTGCCGGTGACCATCATGACGGTCATGGTTTCGCCGATGGCGCGTCCGATACCGAGCATGACACCCGTGAGGACGCCCGATTTTGCGGCGGGCAGTGTCACACGCCAGATCGTTTGCCAGCGCGTGGCCCCCAAGGCCCAGGCGCCTTCTCGATAAGCGCGCGGCACGGAGTCGAGCGCGTCCTCCGCAACCGACACGACCGTGGGTACGGCGATCCCGCCCAGGAGGATGGAACCTGTCAGTGCGGTCAGACCCGTTGGAAGGTCCAGAAAGACGCGCAGGAATGGCGAGAGGACGAGGATTCCCAGAAACCCCAAAACGACCGATGGGAGTCCGCCGAGCAGTTCGACAAGAGGTTTTAGAATTTCACGCACCCAACGAGGGGCGATCTCAGAGATATATACTGCTGTGCCGATTCCAAATGGGACAGCAATAAGCGTAGCGCCGAGGGTCACAATGAGCGAGCCGCTTATAAGTGGGAGTATCCCGAAATAATCTTCGATGGGATACCAGCGAACATTGAGGAGCGACTTGAATTCAACTTCTCCAAGTGTTGGTATGCCTTCCCGTACGAGGAAGAAAAAGATCAGCGCCACAAAAAGGATGGCTGAATACCCCGAAGTTTTGATAAGACGAGTTATGATGAATTCACGCCAGTTTAATGATTTTTCCATTTGTCTCCTTGCCCTCACCCTACCCCTCTCCCTTAGGGAGAGGGGACAGGGGTGAGGGAAACAGGCACAAACCCGAGCTCGGCAACGATTTCCTGGGCCTCTGCCGACAATATCCAATCAAGATATTCCTTGAGCAGCCCATCCGGTTGCCCGTTGGTATACATATAGAGATCGCGCGCGATCGGATAGGTCTTATCATTCACAGTGGGGATCGATGGCAGCACATATGCGCCACCTTCCACTTCGGCGATCGCGATCGTTTTTAGATCGTGTGGAACGTATCCCAACCCGTCATACCCAATGGCGTTCGGGTTCTGCCGTACTTCTGCGATGATACCTTCGGATGACGGCAGTAAAAGTGTGTCCATTGAGAAGAGCGTTTTGTCCTCCTTGCTGCTCAATCTCAAAACAGTTTCAAGAAAATATACATGTGTGCCCGAATTGGTTTCGCGCGAGAGGCGCACGATGGGACGGTCTTCACCGCCGACCTCCTTCCAATTGGTGATCTTGCCGCTGTAAATGTCGGATATTTGTTTGAGCGTAAGTTGATCGACTGGATTCTGCGGGTTTACGATCACGGCGATGGCATCCCGTGCAATGATGTGTTCGAGAGGCTCGATCCCATTGGACTGTGCCTGCTCGATCTCCTCATTCTTGATCTGGCGGGATGCGTTGGCAATATCGACCGTCCCGTTGATAAGAGCCGCGATCCCTGTGCCGGACCCTCCGCCTGTTACCGATATACGGATATCTGGATGCTCATCCTGATATCTTTCCGCCCAGGCGAGCGCCAGGTTGACGATGGTATCAGACCCTTTGTTCTCAATGTAGGATGCGGCTGTTTCGGGACTGGTCCCCGATGAAGATCCCGTGCCACAGGACACGATCATGAAGGACGAAATCAATAGAAGAATTACTGCATGTTTCATTGGCACAAATTATAGTCCATAGTTTTCTTCATGTCATTGACATGATAAAATCATCCCATGTCTGATGTTCCATACGTATTTTCCGTCCAGAATC
>DATHRQ010000415.1:0-3149 GCA_035465095.1 Anaerolineales bacterium
CCCGGAATAACTAGTTGGGAGGAAGCTAAGCATATTTTAAATCCCTTGCAACAGACAATAAAACTTAAACCTGAATCAAACGTTGACTGTGTTTATGGCAAATGCAGTTTCATAAGCTGGTCTCGTCTACCAAATGAACGTGGAGTTCTTAGCAGCCTCTATCCTGAAAACATAATTGATTACATAATGTTGGAAACTATTGAGCCAGGCCATTTGACACTCATCAGCTTGCAAAATATTTTAGCTATCTACGGAAAGCCAACCATACTCCTAATAAGTACAGATCCAGATCAACCAGGACAGAAGTTTTTGGAGTTGATTCTTGTGTATCCTGAGAAACAATTTCTTATCAAATATTCTAAATATGCGGAAATAAATGAGAGCAATATTGAGAGTTGCGGGAGGGACAGTTATATTAAGTTAGTTATATTGGGCAATAGCGAACAATTAAGATCACTGGACGCGATTGCTAATGCAGTTGAGACAAAGGATTTCCATGTTGACATATGGCATAAAACAGTTGAGGAAGCGATAGGAATATCAATTGAAACATTTTACAAAACTTATAAAATTGAAAATGCACCATGCATTAGCACACCAATAAATATTTGGCAACCGTAGTTTCGAGCTACCTGATATACAATGTCACTCAGTAATGATATACAAATCTTGGGAAGTGCCCTCTATGGTAAACTCATAAAAATATGAGCGAACTCACTCCGAAACCCATCCGCGCTTCGCGCGTGACGCTCTCCCAATTGATGCACCCTGAACATGCCAACCTGCTCGGCAACGTCCACGGCGGTTGGATCATGAAGCTGGTCGACGAGGCCGGTGCGCTGGCCTGTATGCGTCATGCGCAGAAGAAGGTCGTCACGGTCGCCATCGACTCGATGACATTCCGCGAGCCGATCCGCATAGGTGACCTAGTCATCCTCAACGCCGAAGTCGCCTACACGGGCCGTACCTCGATGGAGGCCGAAGTGCACGTCGTCGCCGAAGACCCCGTCAGCGGCGAGCGCACCCACACCAACACCGCCTACCTCGTTTACGTCGCGCTCGACGATCAGGGCCGGCCCGCACCTGTCCCGCCGCTGCTGGCTGAGACCGAGGAGGAAAAACGCAAGATGACCGATGCGCTCGAACGTCAGGAACACAGGTTGAAGAAGAAATGACACATCCGTGTCATTCTGAGCGACCACAGGGAGCGAAGAATCTCCTCCACAACAAGCAAGACTCTTCAGTCGCCCGTCGGGCTCCTTCAGAGTGACAATCAACTACCATGACCACACCCGAACCCACCCAACCCGAAGAACCCAAATCCGAACCCAAGGAACGCGTCGCGCACCCGATCAAAAGCCTGCGCGAACTGATCGACCACGTCTCAGGGCGGACGCTCCCGCCGCTTTCCCCCGACGACGGCAAGGTCATCGAACCGACACCCTTCCCCTTCCTGGCGATTGTCGGCCAGCAGGAGATGAAACTGGCGCTCCTGCTCGGCCTGATCAACCCCAACATCGGCGGGATCCTGCTGATAGGTCCACGCGGCACAGGCAAAACGACGGCTGTCCGCAGTTTGCTGAATCTTCTTCCACATGTCGAGCGCAGCACCTGTTATTACGGCTGCCTGCCCGAAGACATCGAATTGGGCGGCATCGACGCCGTCTGCCCCGATTGCGCCAAGAAATACGGCGAAGGAATCCCGTTGACCGCGCCCGATCCCGTCCGTCTGATCGAACTGCCGCTCAACGCACGTCTCGAAGACGTGGTCGGCGGCATCGACGAACGCGCTGCGGCACATGAACGCATGCGCGTCCGCCGCGGTATTCTGGCCCAGGCCGACCGCAACATCCTGTACATCGACGAGATCAACCTGCTCAGCGACGACATCATCGACTCGATCCTGGACGCCGCCGCGCAGGGATCCTACACCGTACGCCGCGGTCCGCTGGCGGCCACCTATCGGTCACGCTTCGTGCTGGTCGGTTCGATGAACCCCGAAGAAGGACGCCTGCGTCCGCAGATCCTCGACCGCTTCGGGCTGCGCGTCATCGTGCGCGGACTCGAGGACACGCAGGAACGTCTGGAAGCGTATAGAAGAGTGAACGCCTATCTGGCGAATCCGCGTGAGATGATCGCGCAGTTTTCGGCGGAGATGGAAGCGGCCTCGTCCGAAATTCGGGAAGCCCGTGCGCGCGTGAGCGTAGTCAAAATACCGGATAAGATCGCGAATCCCGCCATCAAACTGGTACAAAAAATGGGAGTCGATTCGCTGCGCGCCGAGATCACCTGGTTCGAGGCTGCGCGCGCCCACGCCGCCGCCGACGGACGCGACGAAGTCACAGCCGACGACCTGAAAGCCGTCGCACCGATGACGCTGCGCCTGCGCCGCTCGAGCTATATGAACGAATATTTCAAGGGCCAGCAGGGGGAGGAAAAGGAATTGAATACGCTCCTGAACGGCTTTGAAAAAAAGAAGGTTGTGAAGAAAAAGAAGCCCGCAAAAAAGGGAAAAACCACCAGGCAAAAATGACCGAAAAGAAAATTACAAATCCTGCCTACCGTATCGAAACAGAACGGCTGGTCGTGCGTTGTTACCAGCCGTCTGATGTGCAGCTGCTGGCCGATTCGGTTGCCGAAAACATCGACCATTTAAAACCTTGGATGCCATGGGTGCACGGTGAGCCGGAGGCTCTGGAGGAAAAGGTCAAACGGATCAAACGCTTTCGCGGCATGTTCGACCTCGATCAGGATTACGTGTACGGCATTTTCAACCTCGAAGAAACAAGGCTCCTGGGCGGCACGGGCCTGCACACCCGCCTCGGCGCCAGTGAACTCGAGATCGGCTATTGGATCCATAAGAATTTTATCAACAAGGGTCTGGTGACTGAATCGACCTCCGCGCTCATCAAGGTTGCCTTCGAGATCATCAAAGTTCACCGCATCGAGATCCATTGCGACCCCGCCAACCTCGCTTCGGCTGCCATTCCGCGTAAACTTGGTTTCACACACGAAGGCACGCTGCGCGCCAAGACTGCCTTTCTTGACGGCTGGAGCGACTCGATGATCTGGGGAATGCTCGAAGATGAATATCCGAACGGCCTAGCATCAAAAATATCCATCAAAGTCTTCGATGCCAACGGCGACTC
>DATHRQ010000416.1:0-7910 GCA_035465095.1 Anaerolineales bacterium
CCTGTCCTTCGGCCATGCGCTTCGTCAACCACACACGGACCGGGTCCTGCACGGCCAGCAACAACGAAGCCAATAGAATCAAATACGGGACGAGGTCCCTGAACAACTTTTCACCCGTCTGCAAAAGGAGAACCCCGCCCAACACACCGCCGATAATGCTGGCAGGGACGATCAGCCACAGCCGTTTGCCTTGTCCGCGCAGGTCGTTGAGCTGTGCAAGTGTCCCGCCAAAGTAACCGGGGGAGAGCGCAACCGTGTTGGTCACATTGGCAGAGACGGCTGGTACGCCCAGAAATGTAAGCAGGGGAAAGGTGATCAGCGTCCCCCCGCCTGCCAGAGCGTTGACCGCGCCTGCAGCAAGGGCCGCCAGGGCGATGAGAATGTAGTGGAGGGGCGTGAACATTGGATAAGTATAGCATTTTGCTTGACTCTCGTTCAAGCCTCTCGTATAATCCCTGCCAGTTAGAAGTAGTAGGTGAAAAATACCTGATAGAGAAGGATGTGAACGCTGGAAGCATCCACAGGAATCATTGCCGAAGTCGTCTGATGAAATTGCCGAAGAAATCAACTGATAGCTTTTAGCGATCAGTGGGAGAGTAGAACGGCACGGGATTGCCCGTTACAGCAATTCAAGTGACGTTACAACGTTCAAACGTTATAACGTAACTGAGGTGGTACCGCGGAGTTCGCTTCGTCCTCTTTTATGGATGGAGCGTTTTTATTTTAATGATCGGATGGATATAAACATGACGACCTATTTCATCAGCGGCGGGCTGGGTTTTCTCGGGCAGTATATCGTGAAGGCCATTCACGATCACGACCCCGATGCCGAATTGCGCATCCTTGTGCGCACACAGCGCAAAACGTTCCTGGGTGTCGAAAATTTGGACCGCGTTCAACAGGTACATGGAGACTTGCTCGAGCCTGAGACATATGCCGAGGCTCTGCAGGGTGTCGATTTCGTCATCCACCCGGCGGCGATAGTGTCTTTCCGCAAATCGGAGGCAGAGGCAGTATATCGGGTCAATGTGATCGGAACACGCAATTTGATGCAAGCCGCCTTGGAAGCGGGCTGCAATAATTTCATATTTATCAGTTCGATCTCTGCGGTTGACTTTCGTCCACCGCAGATCGCAGACGAGAGCATGGTGCCGAACCTTGAGGAGAAACGCCTCAACGATACCTATGGCTACACCAAATTGGTAAGCGAGATGGAGTTGCAGGAACATGCGGAAGACATGCGTGTGATCATCTTAAATCCGAGTGTAATCCTCGGGCCCGGATCGAAGGAAGTCGACAAAGTGGCAAACATCCTGCGAATTCTGCCGGTGATACCCATTATTGATTACATCAATAGTTTTGTTGATGTCCGCGATGTGGCGCATGCGGTTGTACTGGCATTGACAAGAGGCCGCAGCGGTGAAAGATATATCGTTTCCACAACGAGCATCGGAATGGTTGAATTCATCAACACGGTGTTACGTGTGATGGATAAGAAAGCCCTGATCATCCCGCTTTCAAATATGGGCATCAAAATATTGGATGGCGTCTTGCAGGTGCTTGATAAAGTAGGGCTTAACCCCGGTGTTCGCAGTCTTGCACAAATGAACGTCGACAAAGTCTACTCAACAGACAAGATCCGTGAAGAATTGGGCTGGGAACCAACATTTTCACTGGAGCAATCTGTCAGGGCTTCCGCTTTCCCTGAAAGAGAAAAAATACAACTGCAGGCTGAGAGACCTTGAAAAGCGGAAGGAGAGAGATATGACACCAAAGGAACTGCCAAAAACATACGATTTCAAATCCACTGAATCGCGCATCTATGCCATGTGGGAGGCGGGCGGATTTTTCAAGCCGCACAACGACCCGAACAACGAAGATTTTGACCCAAATATCGAGCCGTTCGTGATCGCCATTCCGCCGCCGAACGTAACCGGGGAACTGCATATCGGCCATGCCATGTTCGTCAGCGTCGAAGATCTGATGACCCGCTACCACCGCATGAAGGGCTATTCCACACTGTGGATTCCGGGCAGCGATCACGCCGGCATCGCCACACAGCTCATGGTGGAGCGCGATATTCTCAGAACCGAGGAAGTGACCCGCGAGGAAATGGGACGCGAAAAATTCATCGAGCGCACGTGGGAGTGGAAGCGCAAGTACGGCAGCCTGATCACCAATCAGATCAGGCGTCTGGGCGCCTCCTGTGACTGGGAGCGCGAACGCTTCACCCTCGACGATGGCCTGAGCCGCGCGGTGCGGGAGGCCTTTGTCCGCCTCTATGAAAAGGGACTGATCTACCGCGGCCCGCGCCTGATCAACTGGTCACCGGGACTCAAGACCGCCGTCTCTGACCTCGAGGTGGAATACGAAGAAGAGAATGCAACGCTGTATTACTTCAAATACATGCTGAAGGATTCAGACGATTACATCCCCGTAGCGACCATCCGCCCGGAAACCATCCTGGGCGATACGGCTGTGGCCGTGCACCCTGAAGATGAACGCTACCAAAAGTTCATCGGTCAGACTGCGATCGTACCGATCCTCGGACGTGAGATACCGGTTATCGCCGATGAATACGTCAGCATGGAGTTCGGTACCGGCGCGCTCAAGATCACACCCGGTCACGACCCGAACGATTATGAAATTGCACAGCGCCACAACCTGCCGATCATCTCCATCCTCGACAAGCAGGCAAAGGTCAACGAAAACGGCGGCCCGTATCAGGGCCAGGATCGATTCGAAGCGCGAAAGAACATGTGGGCCGATATGAAGGAAGCCGGTCTCGTCATCAAATCCGAACCGTATACGACCACCATTCCGCGGTCGCAACGCGGCGGGGAGATCGTCGAACCGATGATCTCCGAGCAATGGTTCGTGACCATCGAGCCGCTGGCAAAAGAGGCACTCAATGCCGTCAAGGATGGCCGCATCAGGATCGTGCCGCAGCGCTTTGAAAAGACCTATTACAACTGGATGGAAAACATCCGCGATTGGTGCATCAGCCGCCAGTTGTGGTGGGGACATCGCATCCCGGTCTGGTACTGCCCCGACGGGCACATGACCGTGGCGCGCGAAGACCCGACCGAGTGCAGCACCTGCCAATCAAAGGATATTTACCAGGATGAAGACGTGCTGGATACGTGGTTCTCCTCCGGCTTGTGGCCGTTCTCGACTCTCGGCTGGCCCGAGGAAACGCCCGACTACAAGTATTTCTATCCCACCTCCTACATGGAAACGGGGTACGACATCCTGTTCTTCTGGGTGGCACGCATGATCATGATGGGACTCGAATTCACGGAGAAGATTCCCTTCCACACCGTCTACCTGCACGGACTTGTTCGCGATGAGATCGGACACAAGATATCCAAGACCCTCGGCAACGTGGTCGACCCGCTGCTGCTCATGGACGAGTTCGGCACGGACGCGCTGCGATTCACGATGCTGGTCGGCTCAACACCTGGCAACGATACCAACGTGGGCCCAAAGAAAACAGAATCGAACCGCAACTTTGCCAACAAACTCTGGAACATCGGCCGGTTTGTTATCGCGGCGGTTGATTCCCTCACCCCCAACCCCTCTCCCTTAGGGAGAGGGGGGTCGTGGACCCTGGCCGACTCGTGGATCTGGGCGCGCCTGCAGCTGCTCGTCCGCGACGTGGAGCGACAGTTCCAGAATTTCCAATACGGGCAGGCCGGTCAGGAGATTTACGACTTTATCTGGAATGACTTCGCAGATTGGTACGTGGAAATCGCCAAGGAACAGATGAAGAACGACGAGACCAGGGAACAGACCGTGGCAACACTGGCGCGGGTATTCGACCTGTCGCTGCGGTTACTGCATCCCTTCACGCCGTTCGTGACCGAGGAGATCTGGGGACATCTGCGCGGCGCATTGAACGAGTCTCCGCTCGCTGATGTCACACAGGATTGGCCTGAAGCGCTGATCATCGCCAGATTCCCCGAGCCGCGCGACCCAGAAGGCTGGGAGGCAGTTCACATCGCCAATTTCGAATTGATCCAGGAGATCGTCCGTTCGATACGCAACCTACGAGCGGATAAGGGTGTGGCGCCTTCAAGAAAGATCGCCGCGAGCATCTCGGCAGGCACAAAGCATGAACTCCTCCAGGAACAGTCCACGGCGATCGCCTCGCTTGCGGGGCTGAAGGAAGAAGACCTCCAAATTGCCGAAACACAAAGTGGAAAATCCGATGATGCATCCGTGCTGGTGGTTGGCCCCGTGGAAATCTACATCCCGCTGGCAGGCATGGTCGACCTCGCCGAAGAAAAGTCCCGCCTTGAAAAGGAACTCAAGGAAGCCGAATCGCACATCGAACGGCTAGAGAAACTGCTCGACAGCGATTTTGCCAACAAGGCACCTGCCACGGTCGTGCAGAAGGAACGCGACAAACTGGCAGCATATAAAGACACTGCCGAGAAATTAAGGATGCAGTTAAAGTAACTCACTTAAATGGGTCGCACATACAATGCGACCCATTTGCGTTATAATCTCCACAACTTAATATTCAACCTTCGGGGCAGGGTGTAATTCCCGATCGGCGGTACAGCCCGCGAGCAAATGTAGTGACGACTTAAGTCGTCACTACCGAGCACGATCCGTTGCAACTACGGAGCCGACAGTAACAGTCTGGATAGAAGAAGGAAAATAGGCTCAACGCGAGTCTGATTTGACTGTCCCGAGAACACATTCGTGTTTTCGGGATTTTCGTTGCGACAGCAGCGCGCATCAGACTTAAGCGTGACCTGGTTCTGCGCCCCGTGCTTTATCTTTGCGAGGCGCTTTTTGCTCTCATCTCGTCATTGCGAGCACTTCGACAAGCTCAGCATAAACTCTGCGAAGCAATCCGCTTCCTGATGACGGAGATTGCTTCGTCAGGCAAAGCTTTCTTCGCAATGACAGAACGACTATTATGATCAAACGACTCTCTCCCATCCTCCTCTCCACCATCGCCTTCCTGTTCGGATGGCATCTGCTCACGCGCTACGGCGGCATCCCAAACTTCATCCTACCCTCTCCGCTGAGCGTGTGGACTCGCTTTCTCAAAGCCGTCAACGACGGTAGTTTGATCTATCACGCAAGCATCACGCTGCTTGAGATCGTTCTGGGGCTTTTGGCTGGGGTAATCTTTGCAACCGTTGTCGGATACATCCTTGCCAAATCGTATTCGCTGGAAAAGGTCTTGTCGCCGTATCTGGTGGCAAGCCAGGCGATACCCGTTATTGCCATTGCACCCCTACTCGTCATCTGGCTGGGAGACGGGATTCTATCGAAGGTCGTCATCTGCGCTTTGATCGTATTCTTTCCCGTCTTAGTGAACACCATCGTTGGTGTGCGGGCTGTCCCAACGGCATTATACGATCTGATGAATTCGCTGCACGCCACGCATTCGCAGATCTTATGGAAGGTGGAGGTGCCTGCCTCATTACCAGTCTTCCTCGGCGGCCTGCGGATCGGCGCGACGCTGTCGGTGATCGGAGCCATTGTGGGGGAACTCGTCAGCGCAGAACAGGGACTGGGCTTCCTATTGCAGTTGGGCGACTTTCAATACGACACACCGATGGTTTTTGTGGCGGTGTTTATGTTGATCGCGTTGGCGTTGATGCTGTACGGAGCCGTACGGCTGCTGGAGAATAGATTTTTGAAATGGCAAAATTAATAAAGGAACCCGGTGGTTAAGTAGCGAGCGGTTGTCGCGAGCGTACACCTGCGCCCACCGCAGGTGCGGTGTCGAAACCACCAAGTGACAAGAAAAAGAATTTAGAAAGCATATACGTTATTGGTGGGTCTCGATACGCCTTCGGCTACTCGACCACCGGAATAGAAATGAAACAAGGAGTTACCATGTATCGTAAGTTGGTTTTGATCCTGCTGGGAGTGGCGCTTGGTATTTCGGGGTGTGCCAGTTCCCAATCCACGAATGAAGCGGGGGCATTGACAAAGATCCGCCTGCCGATGGGTTTCATCCCCAACATCCAGTATGCGCCTTTCTACGTCGCAGTCGAAAAGGGATATTTCCGTGACGCGGGCATCGAGGTCGAGTTCGATTACAAGTTCGAGACCGATGGTGTTGCGCTGGTGGGCGCGGGTGAACTTCCGTTCGCGGTCGTATCCGGCGAGCAGGTCCTGCTGGCACGCGCGCAGGGACTGCCAGTGACGTATGTGGCCGCGTGGTATCAGGAATATCCCGTTTCGGTGGTGGCGAAGAGTGAAGCAGAGGTGCTCGTGCCGCAGGATTTGAAAGGAAGGAAGATCGGCCTGCCCGGCTTGTTTGGCGCGAATTACATCGGGTTACGCGCGGTATTGAATGCCGGCAAATTGACCGAAGACGACGTGACGCTGGATGCGATCGGTTTCAATCAGGTCGAGCTGGTGGCGGCGGGACAGCAGGATGTCATCGTCGGTTATGCGGCCAACGAACCGATCCAGTTGCGCGCGCAGGGGATCGCCGTGACAGAAGTGCGCGTGGCTGATTACGCTCAGCTTGCGTCGAACGGTTTGCTTGCAGGTGAAAAGGTGATCGTGGAGAATCCCACGCTGGTGCGTGCGTTCGTCGAGGCGTTTTTAAAAGGCCTGGCGGACACGATTGCTGACCCTGACGAAGCGTTTGCGATCAGCGCATCGTACATCCCCAACTTTGCCGACCTGGATGCCGATGTACAGAAGAAAGTGCTGACAACCTCCATCGAACAATGGAAGACCGAACGGCTCGGCTATTCCGATCCGCAGGCCTGGGAAAATATGCAGGACGTTCTGCTCGACATGAATTTGATCTCAGAGAAACAGGATTTGAGCAAGGCCTTTACGAACGAATTTATCCCGTAACACGTAGGGGCGGGGTAACCCCGCCCCTACAATAACACCATGACCCACGAACCCATCCTCACCATCCGCGATCTCACCGCCATCTTCCCCGATGAAAACGGCGGCTTACACGCGTTGGACAATGTCTCATTCGATGTGCATCCGCGCGAATTCATTTGCGTGTTGGGACCCTCAGGTTCGGGCAAGACCACGCTCCTGCGCATCCTCGCAGGGCTTATCAAGCCGACCTCAGGCTCCTTCACGTTCGGTCACGGCGAACAGCCCAGAATCGGCATGGTCTTTCAACAGGCGAACCTGATGCCCTGGCGCACCGTGACCGAGAACATCAGGCTTCCGCTAGAAGTGAAAAACGTGGATGAAGAATCCGCACGCAAGAAAACACAGGAGATGATCGAACTGGTGGGATTACAAGGATTCGAAGACTCGCTGCCGCGCGACCTCTCCGGCGGGATGGCACAGCGCGTGGCGCTCGCGCGCGCGCTCATCCACGACCCGGACCTGCTCCTGCTCGACGAACCTTTCGGCTCGCTGGATGCCCTCACCCGTGAACGCATGTGGACGGAATTATCCCGCATCTGGCAGGCGCACCAGAACACGGTCATCATGGTGACTCATTCGATCAATGAGTCTTTGTTTCTGGCAGACAGGGTTTTGGTGCTGACACAGCGCCCCGGCAAAATAAAAATGGACGTGGAAGTCGATCTTCCACGTCCGCGCAATGACGATATGCGTTACACGCCTCATTTTGGAAAACTGGCCCGAAAACTGCGTCAGGCGATCGAGTAAAGCTTCGCTACGGTGCGACCCATATGATGAAACTTAACGCTGTCTTCCCATATTGACCTGTGATCTTCCAGCAGCCCAATGTGGGGAAATCCACGCCTGTCAGCATGGCTGACTCACTGCCGGGCATCAAGGCGTTGGTTGCCTCCGTCACGGTGAATGAGGGTGCCTTCCCATCCAACCTTTCGCCGCTTACCTTCAGATCAGGCACGGGTTCTTCGTTCCAGATGTATCCGTCCCGCCACCAGAAAATCTTTTGTGTATATCCCTCAGGGTTGTGCGGC
>DATHRQ010000417.1:0-1665 GCA_035465095.1 Anaerolineales bacterium
GAAGATTACCGCACACCTGTCCCCGCATTCAGCGCATTGCAGGAATTACAAGCTGCAGGGAAACCGCTTCGCCTGGGGCAGACAATTCGATTGATTTATACGTTGGGGTTTCCACGTGCCCTCGCATGGGACGCAACAACAGAGTTTGACCCGAGAACAATAAACATCCCCCGCTATCGGGCCATGTTTAATCGTGCAGTATATACCATTACGGAACCTATTACAGGCAGGGACAGATCCTGGCTGACAGGAGCAAAACAGCTTTCATACAAAACGCCTCCCTCTAGGGCGTCCCTTTTTCATCCTCACGCTGAGCTGCAAATCTCTCGACGACAGTGATCGCGGTGATTCCCACGAGCATGATCAATATTGCGATCAAAACCTCGCTGGTAAAAGCCGATGGGATGAAGTTCGTTTCGAGGATGAATGTATCGCCGACGGCCTCGAAGGTTTTCCACGGCCAGACCTTGCGGAGCGACCCAAGCATAAAACCGGTCAGGATCGCAACCACCAGGTCGTGATTGGCGTTCAACATCCAGCGCAAGAGTCGCACAAAAACCAACAGCCCCGCAACGGCACCCAACCCCACCAACGCGATCGTGGCGATATCAAAGTCTTTTACCGCGCCCAAAACAAAGGCATATTTGCCCAACAAAACCAGAATAAAAGCACCGGAAATACCCGGCAGGATCATGGCACAGATGGCAAAAGCGCCGCTCAGGAAGATCAACAAGGGGGTATGCGGTGTTTCAGAGGGAGTCGACCCGACAAGAACAAAAGCGCCAACCGCCGCTATCACAGCCGCCAGGATATTAACAACGCTCCAATTCTTAACCCGTTTGCGGACGATAAAGATCGAGGCGAGGATCAACCCAAAGAAGAAGGACCAAACATAAACGGGGTATTCGTCGAGCGCCCAATGCAGTGCGCTTGCCAATGTGAGCACAGCGGTCATGATACCTAAAAACACCGCCAGCAGGAACTTCCAGGGGAAATTCTCAAACGCCTCACGCCATTTAAGAGTAAGGATACGACGAATGAAGTTCATATCCACCGCATGGATGGATTCGAGCAGTTCGTCGTAGATGCCCAATATAAAGGCCATCGTGCCGCCCGAGACGCCAGGGACGACATCCGCCGAGCCCATCGCAAAACCGCGCGCGCCGATCCAAAAATAATCGATTAAAGTTCTGTCCTTCGTAGAATTTTCTTCCATGTATGCTTCCTCAATCATAGTTATCGTCGATGACACAACGGGCGGGATTATACTTCGCTTTTCTATTTTGTTTCGATTCGGCTGAGCCAATCTCCAATAATCAGAATGAGAAGACTCCCCAATGAGGACATTCCCAAATTCAACGAGCCCAACGGCATAAAGATCCATCCGCGCCACAGCCCGATCAGATGGCCGATGGCAAACCCCAGCACGCTCAACACAAGATATAAAACCAGACGCCAGAAACCGCCGCCGCGCAGCAGGTGATAAAGCGAGCCGTACAGCAGGGCTATCAGAAGAGCGAATAAAAGAGCGGGTACTGTCATTCTATTTTTGAAAGCAACGTTGAGATGCCAGACCTCCCATATTGCCTATACGCAGGCACTAGGATATTAATCCACCGCCGATCAATACATCTCCCTGATAGAAGACCGCCGCCTGCCCGGCTG
>DATHRQ010000418.1:0-3265 GCA_035465095.1 Anaerolineales bacterium
GTCTTTTTCTCCGCTACTTGGGGGAGATGAATAGTCAGGAAAGGATTTGGTTACGGAGTGCAAGTGTCACCGCTTCGGTGCGGCTGGCTACACCAAGTTTAGATAATATATTACTTACATGAGATTTGATCGTGGATGGGCTGACGGTTAATTTCTCAGCGATCTGCACGTTGTTCAACCCTTCGATCATCAGGGCTAGTACCTCGCGTTCGCGTTCCGTCAAGTCTTGACCGGGAGTCGGTGGCAGCTCGGATGGTCTCTGCCAGTTTTTTTAAGCCGTTCAATCCGCCTGGCTGCCAGGACTACTTTCGCCCCGGCAGAGGCATATTCGAGCGCTGTAACTTCTCCTATCCCGGAGGACGCTCCGGTGACGATAGTCACTTTGCCAGCGATAGCTGGTCTGATCTTTGTGTTCATATTGTTAGAATTTCCTTCTGGTTCAATAAGTGATGCAAAAAATGAAACACAAAAAAATAATGATTTGATCTGTTTACATTCTTAAAATTCAATAAATCCTTGTTGAACATCAAAGGATGTTAACTTCACGCAAATCCAGTCGCTAACAGATTCTGGACTGGCAGCTAGGCTGGTCTGCCAGTCCATTCTTAGGAGAGGTGCTTTTATTTATGAGGCGGGTTTATTGAATTTGTTGGGGAACTGCCTGATAATGCCTTCACTGAGCATATCAGCCATTCCGAGTATCTGGATATGGATTTGGTCATAAGCAGCAATGGATGCCGCATGGTCGCCATTTAAGTAGGTTACCGCTTCCTGGAGAGTGAGATCAAGATGCTCTCTCATCATGGCTTTCATCTCTTTGAGCGGCCAATTCTTAGGATTTGCAGCGTTGAGGAATTCAGCGATATCGTCGGCGTTGGCATACCAGCGTGTGATCGCATCATTTTGTGCAGCCGTATCTCCATTCTTTGCAGCTTGCAGAATCTCTGCGGCTATCAGAATATGATCCGTGAGCAATGCGGTCAGTTGGTTCCCGGCTGCCTCGCCATAGAACGGCTCGATGGCGTCGCCTATATCCGCCTGGTTTTGCAACAAGCGTTGGACAGTAAGATCTGAGTCGGGTAGATCGTTGGCGATGCTTACGATCACGAGGCGAGTCCACGTGATATGGTCCTCCCAAAGTTTGCGCATTCCATCGTGAAAATCCTGTGCATCCGTCTTGGATTTTGCTTCTGCGGTTGTTACAAAGGAAGTGACGGACAATATACTGGTTAACAGCAGCAATGAAATCATGATGGAATTTATAAGTTTCCTGCTATTCGTATTCATTTTTTTCTCCTTGGTTAAAAAACTGAATATATTTGGAACTTTCAATCGCCTTCTATATCATCTCCGGACGGCGATTTGCTTATGGTTAAGGTGTGGCGACATCGCCCAGCGATTTCAGATATTCAATCACGTCAGATTTTTCAGCACTGGTCAATCCCAGCGAGAATAATGTATCGTAGTGATTCATGACATCCATGAGGGTGGCAAACCGCCCATCATGATAAAAGCCACCTTTTGTATGCGTCCAGAGGCCCTTGAGTGGGGCGGTACGATACATCAAGTCAGGCGACCGATCAGCCTGGAAGGGATCAATGCCCATTTCGGTAGGGCTGTGCAGGTTCCAGCCTGCCTCAGTAAAGAGTGGCGGCACGTGGCAGCTCGCACAATTTGCCTTTCCATCCACTGCAAACAGGATCTGTCCGCGTGCGGCAGCGGCCGGGTCAAAGCTCCCATCCGGCGGCTGCGGAGCAAGCAATGACAACTGATAGGCATGCAAAGCTGGCAGCTTGGAGGTGATCAGATCGGTGGAGTTTCTTATATCCCCAAATCCATTCGCAGCCGCAATCGGGAATTGGACAGCATTATCCAATCGCGGATCATAGAAGTTGCCTTTGCCATGCATTTCAATATTGGCAACAAAAGCATTCCAATATGGGACCGAGCCCCAGCCGGTCCAGGTATGTAAATTGACGCCTGCCAAACCGAACGCTGGCGGGAGTAATGTTGCACCCGAAACGTTCGTTCCAGTGACAACACCATTGGATACTTGTTGAGGGTTAAATGCCTTGCCGTCCAAGACCAGCTCCGCATCGAACTTTCCTGGTCCCCAGCTATTTAGCACGAACACGACTGTAGCTCGATCAACGCCTAGAAGATTCTCGAATGGGCTTAGATCAGGTGAGAGAGCAACAATCGCGCCCACGTTCAGATCGCGGTTTGCCCAACCATCCAAACGGTTGCCAATTCCCGGAGCAAAGGAATCATCCACGGTCGAATGGCATAATGCGCATTGAATGCCCATCGAACTCAGGCTGCCATCGGGATTAAAGAATCCAGTCACACCAACAACAGCATTCAACTTAAGCAGTGCCAGCGTTACAGCAGGGTCGTTGAGATCAACTTGCCCCTTCCTCAACTGATTTTGTAAGGGTTTCGGCAAGGCTGTCACATCGACCTTTAGGCCGACTGCCAGGGCTGTCGCCGGGCTGACCCCCGGACCCACGCCTCCGAACTGCTCTCCCTGGATCGCCTGGTGAAGCTGGAGCTGCCCACCCCAGAAATCCTCATCGCCAAAGGTATCAAAGCGAAAGATTTGCCTGCCTTCAGCGATCAGGTTCGCGGTTTGGCTGGCATTCACTTGCATACTAACCGCGCCTATCAAGATGAAGATCAGGATCAAAACCCCTGAATAGATCAACATTTTGTGAAACGTTCTCTGAATCAACATCACACTCTCCTTTCTTATTCCTAAGAAAACCGACATACAACCGGTCATCCAGAGACCCCGAGACTTGTGTTTGGTAACCGTGGGAAGGACTCCTCTCCCAAATACTCTAAATCATAAACTCCATCTCAACGGGTTCCTTTCTTCCTGCATGGAATACACATGCAGGATGTTAACATGCTGCTTTAATAATATGTACGATAATATGATGTTTCCGGATTTCAATTCATATTAAAACAAATACCTTCCCCAATTACATCCATCAGTTGGGGAGTTTTTTCTCCGCCACTTGAGGGAGATGAATAGTCAGGAGAGGATTTGGTTACGGAGCGCCAGTGTCACCGCTTCGGTGCGGCTGGCAGCCCCTAACTTGGATAGTATATTGCTGACATGCGATTTGATCGTGGATGGGCTGACAGTTAATTTCCCAGCGATCTGTACGTTGTTCAACCCTTCGATCATCAGGGCTAGTACCTCGCGTTCGCGTTCCGTCAAGTCTTGACCGGGCTTCGGTGGCAGATTGGCAGTCTCTAC
>DATHRQ010000419.1:0-3363 GCA_035465095.1 Anaerolineales bacterium
CCTCGGCCGTACTGACCTGATGTACGACTTCGATCCCGCCTTCATACCATACGGTTGCAACCTCACCACAGGCTTGTGTGATGCCTCCCATGACCTTGGGCGTGTTCTTCGTTGTGTAATCCTTCCGGCCAGGGTCAACGCGCTCGGGTGAAAATGCCAGGAAACAGTCCACGCCAACTTCAAGTCCGCGTTCCACGCCGAGTTTTGGCAGCAGCATCTCGCGCGTCGTGCCGGGATAGGTGGTGGACTGCAAAACAACGACCATGCCTTCGTGCATATACCTCGCAAGCTCGTCCGTGGCGGAAATGATGAAGGACATATCCGGGTCACCCGTTTGACGAAGAGGCGTCGGTACGCAGATACTGACGGCGTCCATATCCTTCAGCACTGAGAAATCTGCCGTTGCCGTGAGATGCCCGGATTTGACGAGTTTTTCAACGGTCTCAGTCTTCACATCCGGGATGTAGGAAATGCCCTTCGCGAGCGAATCAATTTTCCGTGAGTCGGGATCGATGCCCGTGACGTGGAACCCGGCCTCGGCGAAGACGACTGCCAGAGGCAGGCCCACGTATCCGAGTCCCAGAATCCCGATATGGGCATCCTTATCCTTCAGTTTTTTTATGAGCGTTTCTTTTGTAGACATTCTTAAATCTCCGTTTGCATGTTCCGGGTTGAAGGTTTCAAGTGCAAACGTTCAACTTTCAACCTTAAAACTTTCCAACCCATTGAGAGTCATCAGGATCGCATCCTCACCCGTATCCTTATAATATCGTTTTCTGCGCCCTGCGGCTTTATAACCGAATTCGTGATACATCTCCTGCGCAGCATGATTAGTTTCGCGAACTTCCAAAAAAGAACTGACCGCGCCTTCCTTCGACATATAACGCAGCGCGTACGTCAGGAGTTTCCTGGCTATGCCCTGACGGCGGTGCTCAGGGTGTGTGGATATCGTGGCGATATGTGCCTCGTCAGCCAGCAGCCAGGCAACGATCATGCCGACGATCTTTCCATCCAGTTCATAGACCCAGCAGCGTGAGGCCGTATTATCCGTCAATTCAAAGCGGAACGAACGCTCGGGCCACGGCAGGCTAAACGAAAGTTTGTCCAACTCGACGACGGCCGGAATATCATCCAGTGTCATCCTGCGAATGCTCATATGGACGATGTACCATCCGTATGCAAATAGATCGGCGCAAGCGAAGCGGCATCGTCCGTGTCGTCTGCCTGCCAGCGCGCCCACGCCAACTCTGCAAGGATCGCGGGGCGTCTCACCGAGTCTGCCGGTGAAGCGAGCTGTATATTCTCATTTTTTATTTCCTGACGTTCCTCCACTGAGAACTCCCCGCATAAAATGGACGGACTCTTCACTTCGGCATTGATCTCAGCAATCGTCACGATTCTCGCCTCGCCCTGAGCCTGCCACGTCCCCTTCAAATTTTTATACCAGCCCAAAGCGAATCGACTGCGCCCGGCGTGGATCGCAACCGCCAGCGGAAGTTCGGAGGCGGGCTGCGCGTTTGCGAGAACATCCAAAGTCCGGATTCCGATCAGGGGGATTTCCTTCGCCAACGCCAACCCTTTTGTCAAGGCCAACCCGACTCTTAAACTCGTGAACGACCCCGGCCCCAAGGCTACACCCAATGCACTGACGTCATCCATCGTCAGGCCGCAGCGGGAGAGCAGGTCGGAGACGGCCGGCGCAAGCTCCACCGTATGACGCTGCCCGCTGCGCCATGCAAATTCGCCGATCACCTGTGCGCCATCGTACAACGCGATACCAACCTGCGTGGTGGAGGTATCAACAGCCAATAACATTATGCGCCTGCCTCGTCAACACGGCGGACGATTTCAAGAAGCTCTTCATAACGCGTGCCAACGGCTTTGAATTTCATCTCGCGTTCCTCCTCACCTTTATGACCCAGATCGATCCATAAATGTTCGCGGGGAACGAGACCGTCGATCCGTTCGGGCCACTCGATCAGCAATGCGCCGTCAGCCAGCATGGAGTCGAGGTCCAGCTGCTCCGCCTCAAGGGCGGAGTCGAGGCGGTAGGCGTCCATGTGGAAGAGACGGCTTGAGTCGGCGCGTCCATATTCGTTGACGATGATGAAGGTCGGGCTGGAGACGGAATCCAGCGAGCCCCATCCCTGCGCCACGCCCTGCACAAAGGTTGTCTTGCCTGCGCCGAGATCGCCCTGCAAACAGATCACATCGCCGGCCTGCAGCTTCTCTCCCAGGCGCGCGCCGATAAGGCGCGTCTGCTCGGGGCTGCGGCTGAAAATGTCCATCGGTTGTGAATCCATATCAGGCATCGGGTGGATTATACCCAAATGGGAGCACAATGGTTCAGGCAGGCGCGCTCCGCTGCGCGATGGACTCGTACCCCGCTTTGGGTTAAGATAGGCAAAATTTTACAGGAGTAATTTATGGAAACGTTTCTCGACACATTCATTGAAAACCTTATTAAAGGCATTCCAAACCTGCTGACCGCCTTGTTGATCCTGATCGGAAGCCTTTATCTGGCCAGGGTCTTAAGCAGGGTGTTCAGACGCGTTCTGGATGCACGCGATGCTCCTGAAGGGGTGACCCACCTGCTGGCACAATTGACATACGGAGCAGTGATCGTGTTCGGCATAATCACCGCCATGCAAAGATTTTTTGACGTGACCGCATTCCTGGCCGGGTTGGGCATTCTTGGCTTTACCGTCGGCTTTGCCCTGCAGGACGTTATGAAGAACTTCGCGGCGGGAATCATTCTATTGATCCAACAGCCCTTCCATACGGGTGAATTTATCGGTGTGGGTGGATTCGATGGGCAGGTGCTGGAGATCGACCTGCGCGCCACCGAGATCAGAGCGCTGGACGGGCGCATTGTGAGCATTCCCAATGCAGATGTGCTGTCGAACCCCATCATCAACTACACCCGCGCCGATCGCAGACGCATCGAACTGCCCGTCGGCGTGGGATACAACACCGATACCGAAACCGCACGCAAGGTGGTTTTGGAGGCCATCCAAAATGTGCCCGGCTTTATGGCTGAACCCGCCCCGGTCGTCGGTTTCTCCACCTTCGGAGATTCAGCCCTGCAGCTCGACACCTACTTCTGGATCGATACATACAAGACCAATCCGATTGCCGCCAAGGACGCCGCGTTCATATTGATCAAAACCGCGCTTGATAAGGAAGGCATCGACATCCCGTTCCCGATCCGAACCGTATTCAACCAGTCGTAGAACCAAACTGCGGACTAAAAACTCCGGTTCGTTGTGAATTCGGAGTTTTTTTATTCCACCAAATGATTTCATGGTAAATTCCCATCCGCATGTCGATTCTTGCAATTCTTCTTCTTTTGACCTCCGCATT
>DATHRQ010000420.1:0-1543 GCA_035465095.1 Anaerolineales bacterium
ATTTTCCAATCGAATTCAAGCTCGCGTCCGCGCTCAACGGCTTGGCGATAGAACTCCAGCACATCATCGGGGATATAAAAGCGCGGTTCTGTCGGCCAGCCAAGGTTATCCTTGGCGGCGTTCAACTCCTGTTCGCCCAGCGGTTCGCCATGGGCTTTGGCCGTGCCCTCTTTGTGGGGCGCACCAAATCCAATGACGGTTCTGACAGAGATCAGGGAAGGCCGCGAGTCCTTTTTGGCATTTTGAATGGCCTGATCGACCGCATCGACATCGTTGCCGTCCTCGACGGCCTGCACATGCCAGCCATAGGATTCAAAGCGGGCGTTACTGTCTTCTGTGAATGCCAGATCGGTCGAGCCGTCAATTGAAATATGGTTATCGTCATACAGGTAAATGAGGCGGCCGAGACTTAAATGCCCCGCCAGGGACGCGGCTTCGGAGGAAACGCCTTCCATCAGATCACCATCTGTGACGATGCCGTAGATATACGATTGAATAAGTTCATGCCCGGGCTTGTTGAAGGTCGCGGCCAAATGAGCGGCAGCGATGGCCATACCCACGCCGGTCGCAAACCCCTGCCCGAGCGGACCTGTTGTCGTCTCCACACCGGGGGTCAGTCCATATTCCGGATGGCCGGGTGTGATGCTTCCCCACTGACGAAAGTTCTTTATCTCATCAAGGCTAACGTCGTACCCCGTCAGATGAAGCAGGGAGTACAGCAGCATCGAGCCATGCCCGCCCGAAAGGACGAAGCGGTCGCGTCCCATCCATTTGGGGTTGCGGGGATTGTAGCGCAGATGGCGTGTCCACAGGGCAAAAGCCATTGCGGCGGCACCCATTGGAAGTCCCGGATGACCCGAATCGGCCCGTTGAACGGCATCCGCTGAAAGAAATCGAATTGTATTGATCGCACGAGTCTGAAGGCTGGCACTGAGCTTGTCGAAGGTGTCGTCTGTCATGTTATGTACCCTATGTAGTTGAGATGCTTCATTTTACCATTTCTATTCGAGGATATAATTTGCGCAACATTAATGAAAAATACAGAAAATAAAAAGGAAAAACTTGCAGATTTCGCAACCTTGTGTGCCTGGTTGATCACGTGTGTCACCATGGCGTTCATTGCCCATGCACAATTCGGGCAGGATTTTCGCGGATATTACGCTGCGGCAAAGGTGTTGCTGGCAGGTGGAAACCCGTACGACTACCATCAGGTCGCGCCAATTCTGATGGAGACGACCGGGCGCATCGGCAATAATCCATTTTATTATCCGTTGTGGTTCGGATGGCTTGCAGCGCCGCTTTCCCTGCTGCCCTACCAGGCTGCACGCGCTGTATGGATGGTCATCAACCTGTTCCTATGGATCGTCGGGCTGATCCGTCTGCGCAATCTACTGGACTGGCCCCGTAAGGGCTGGCAGACCTGGGGCATGAATCTGCTGGCCACATTCATTTTTGCATGGTCGACGTGGAAATTTGAACAAACCGGCATCCTGCTGTTTGCCATCACGGTAGAGACCGTGATCGCCTATAGGAAAAGGCGATG
>DATHRQ010000421.1:0-1585 GCA_035465095.1 Anaerolineales bacterium
GCCTCCGTCACGGTGAATGAGGGTGCCTTCCCATCCAACCTTTCGCCGCTTACCTTCAGATCAGGCACGGGTTCTTCGTTCCAGATGTATCCGTCCCGCCACCAGAAAATCTTTTGTGTATATCCCTCAGGGTTGTGCGGCAGGGCCGCCCATACGCCGTTAACGGGGAGCATGGTCCAAAGTTCTTCAGAACCGTGCCAGAAGTAATTCTGATAACGGGGTTCCGGCAGGTATGGCTCGGGCGCTACAAAAGGCGGATCCTGCTGTTTGGTCACCGGGCAGTCTGCCGGTGGATCGATTAACGTAGGCGTTGGAACTCCTGTCGGCTCAACTTTTTCAGGCATTACCTTTGGCGCGGCGGAAATCCCTTCTGCACACCCCGTCAACAATGCTGCCAGGATAAGAAACGATAAGGTTAAATACAGTCTTTGCATGGGTACCTCCTTTCGGTTTCACTTTAACTACACCGCCGGGCATTGGGAGGTTCCCGTAAACAAGAAAAGAGCCGCATTGAATGCGGCTCTTTATGTCATTCATGTTGGATATATTTAGCGGTTCATGCCCTGCGAAGCAGCCTGATGACCAGCAAAAGGACGATCGCGCCTATGGCCGCGGTGATAATTTCATTGACAAGGCCAGTGCCGATCGAAACGCCAAGCGTGCCCAGCAGCCACGCACCGACGAAGGCCCCGATGATGCCAATGATCACGGTTCCCAGACACCCCATGTTGACACCGCTGACCAGCCAATCGGCAATGGTTCCGGCAATACCGCCTACAATAATCCAGACTATGATCGATTCCAATGACATAGCAGCCTCCTGTTTTTGTTTTTATTATACAAGAAGTTTAACGTACTCAAACAGGAAACATTTCTCTCAATTTCAATTCAGATTACTGACCACCAATTGTTTCAAATCAGCCAGCGAGGTACACGAGTCCATCTTCTCAGAATCGAGCCAGAGTTCAGGCTCCCCATCCATACAGTGGACGAATGCAGCCGGCAGCGGAACATCCGTGATCCCATGTTCCTTTGCCAGTTCATCACGGTGCAGGAATTCCACCTCACGATCTAGGCTGTTCACAAACTGCTTCCATTCGCGTTTCATCCCAAGGTTATCCCATGTGATAGTACACAGACTGCATAGATACGTCTCAGGTGAGACGTTCTTGTGGACAAAGTCTTTGAACATATTGAGTATCCTCCGTCCGCGTTTTAGACGTATATCAGTTTATCGCTCATGTATTTGCTGATGGGAATCAAATTTAAAAACTTACGCCAGCAAAATTTCACAAATGCATTATCAATCTATGACTGCGACAAAAACGACAAAACATGCTCATTAAATTCCAGAGGCTTTTCCATGTTCGGGAGATGGGCCGTGCCGTTTATCGTCACTAATTTTGCGTGGGGGATGTTCTTTGCAAGGAAATCAGCCCTCGCCAGGCTCGGCGGCGCATCCAGGTCACCCGTAATGATCAGTGTCGGGACTTTGATCTCTGACAGCCGATTCACAGCTGGGGGTTCAAGAGGAATTTCATTCCCAAGATCTTCAGGCGTCTCCAGAGCTATTCGGTTCATATCC
>DATHRQ010000422.1:0-2486 GCA_035465095.1 Anaerolineales bacterium
GGGTAAGGTCGGAGTCCAGCAGTGATTTTGGAGGCATCACATCCATTGATACGGTTGATCTACAGTCGTACAGTATCCCGTAAAAAGACAGCGAATTTCTTCACCTTATTTCAATCTGCGCCCAAGCGTACAATAAGTGGAGAAAATCGAATAGGGATGATAAGATTACAGCGCTTTCGGGCGCTGTTTTTTTGTCAACTTGACAGAGGTCACTGTAAACAAGTGACGATTTCAACAGGTCGGAATCGGCCGAAATCAATATACTTTATCCACACAAGGAGCAGGAATGAAACATTTTCTCGCAGTCGCAGACCTAACTTCCGGGGAGGTGCAGGAATTACTGGATACAGCCGTCCAATTGAAGGAAGAATATTTCAGAAAAGGCAATGAACCGATCTTCAAAGGCAAGGTGCTGGGGATGATCTTCCAGAAACCCAGCCTGCGCACGCGCGTCTCGTTCGATATGGCCATGCGTCATTGCGGCGGTGACGCGCTCTATATCTCGCCGAACGAGATCGGCCTCGGCAAGCGCGAATCCATTGCGGATATTGCGCGCGTGTTATCGGGTTACCTGCATGCCCTGATGGCGCGCACCTTCGATCATGCGCACGTAGTCGAGCTGGCAAAGTGGTCCGAGGTACCCGTGATCAACGGCCTGAGCGACTACAATCATCCCTGCCAGGCCATCGGCGACGCGCTTACCATCCAGGAGAAGTTCGGGAAGACCAAAGACCTGAATGTCACCTATGTGGGTGACGGAAATAACGTGGCCGTCTCACTCATGCATGTCTGCGCCAAATTGGGCTGGAACTTCACGATCGCCAGCCCCGAAGACTATGACATCATGCCCAAAGCGATCGAAATAGCAGAAGACATCGCCAAGGAAACGGGCAGCAAGTTCAAGTTCCTGCGCGATCCGCATGAGGCGGTCAGCGGCGCGCACGTGATCTACACCGACACCTGGACCTCGATGGGACAGGAGGAGGAAGCCGCCAAACGCGAAAAGGTCTTCCCTCCGTATCAGGTCAACGCGCAGTTGGTCTCCGAAGCGGACAAGAATGCTATCGTGATGCACTGCCTCCCCGCCCATCGCAACCACGAGTTGACGGATGATGTCGCTGACGGTCCGCAGTCGGTCATCTTTCCGCAGGCGCATAATCGACTCCATGCGCAAAAGGCGGTTCTCGCCAAGTTATTTGGTGTGGCGTAAAAACATTTCCTTCCCTCACTCCTGCCCCTCTCCCAGTGGGAGAGGGTGTCCGAAGGACGGGTGAGGGCGTTAAAGGTCACTCATGAACACAAAAGAATACATCGCAATAGAAGAACAGTACGGCGCGCATAACTATCATCCGCTGGATGTGGTCATCGAAAAGGCGGAAGGCGTTTGGGTCTATGACGTGGACGGGAAGAAATATCTCGATTGTCTATCCGCCTATTCGGCGGTCAACCAGGGGCATGTGCACCCTGATATTTTGAATGCTCTTCTCGAACAGGCGAAAAACGTCACGCTGACCTCGCGCGCCTTCCGCAATGACCAATTACCGCTTCTTTACAAGGAACTATCTGAAATGACTGGCTACGACATGTCCTTGCCGATGAACAGCGGTGCAGAGGCGGTCGAGACCGCGCTCAAACTGGCGCGCAAATGGGCCTATCAGGTCAAAGGCGTGCCGCGCCATCAGGCGGAGATCATCGTCGCCGAAGGCAATTTTCACGGGCGGACGATATCGATCATCTCGTTTACCAGCGAGCCGCTCTATCGCGACGACTTCGGTCCGTTCACACCGGGCTTTACCACCGTCAAATACGGCGATGCCGCCGCCATCGAAGAGGCGATCACGCCCAAAACGGCGGCTGTTTTACTCGAGCCGATCCAGGGGGAGGGCGGGGTCATCATTCCTCCCGACGGATACTTGAAGCAGGTAGCCGACATGTGCAAAGAGAACAACGTCCTTTTTATGGCGGATGAGATTCAAACCGGTTCGGGGCGCACGGGAAAGATGTTCGCTTGTGAATATGAGAGCGTCCGCCCTGACGTGATGATCGTGGGCAAAGCCTTATCTGGAGGCTTTTACCCCGTCTCAGCCGTGCTGGCCGATAAGGATTTACTGGGATTATTTACGCCCGGTGAGCATGGATCCACTTTCGGCGGGAATCCGCTGGGAGCGGCTATCGCACGCGCCGCATTGCGCGTCATCCATGAGGAGAAGTTGATCGAGCGCTCATACCAGCTCGGTGAGTATTTCATGGAGCAGTTGGCAGAGATCCCCAGCCCGCACTTCAGGGAAGTCCGCGGAAAGGGTTTGTTGATCGGGGTGGAGTTGAAAACGGAAGCAGGCGGCGCGCGGCGTTTCTGCGAGGCATTGCAGGAGAAGGGTATCCTTGCGAAGGAAACGCATGACAACATTATCCGTTTTGCGCCTCCGCTGGTGATCGATAAAGAGACCATCGATTGGGCACTGCCGTCCATTCGCGATGTATTGAAT
>DATHRQ010000423.1:0-4945 GCA_035465095.1 Anaerolineales bacterium
TTGTGATGTTCTATATTCCGTGCCTGGCAACACTGGCTGTGCTGAAACGGGAGTTGGGCACGCGCGCGATGCTCTATATTACAGCGTTGACCGTTGTGGTCGCGTTGGTTGCGGCGATGGTCGTGCGGGGAATTTCTTTAATTGTGTAGGGGGGCAGCGCCGTCACTGCAATCGTTATTTCAAAATATCAGCCGCAGCAGAGGCCATCAACGCGACACCGCGCACTAGCGCCTCTTCGTCGAAATCGAATTTTGGGTGGTGATGCCCGTAATCAAGGTTGCGGGATGGATCGTTCGAGCCAATAAAGAAATAGCAGCCCGGCACTTTTTCCTGCATGAATGCCATGTCTTCGGCGGTCATCGTGAGATACCCTGTATCCAGCTCGGATTCAGATAAGACCTGTGCGGCAGTCTGCTGTACTTTTTCGGTTATGGCGTCATCGTTGACGAGCGCAGGGGTGATATGTTTTGAGCTGACTTCAACCTGGCAGCCCATCGCTTGACCGACGCCTTTAGCGATCTGCTCGAATCGTTCTGAAACCCGCTGCCGGACGCGCTTATCGAATGTGCGGATCGTCCCTTCAAGCGTGACCTCCTGCGGGATAACGTTGAAGGCCGTGCCGCCGTGGATGGTCGTGACGCTGACGACTGCAGTCTCAAGCGGAGCGACGTTACGCGAGACGATGGATTGCAGGGCGTTGACGATGTTAGCCGCGGCAACCACCGGGTCAATGGTTTGATGCGGTATCGCGCCGTGCCCGCCCCTGCCGATGATCCTGACCAGAAATTCCTCCGCGCCTGCCATGACCGGTCCCTTTGCGACGCTGACCCAACCGAGCGGCTTTTCGTTCCAGATGTGTAGCGAGAGGGTCATGTCCACTTTGGGTGAGTCGAGCACGCCGTCGCGCATCATCATTTCTGCGCCGCCGGTGTCTTCTCCGTTATTACCTTCCTCCGAGGGTTGAAAACAAAATTTTATGCTGCCGGCGAGATCATCCCTGTGTTCGTTCAGAATTTTTGCGACCGTGAGACCAATGGCGGTATGACCGTCGTGTCCGCAGGCGTGCATGCTTCCGGGGTTCTGGGATGCGTATTCGGCACCGGTCTCTTCCTGGATGGGCAGCGCGTCCATGTCAAAGCGCAGCAGGAGGGTGGGGCCGGGTTTCGCGCCTTCGAGCATACCGACCACGCCGGTCTTGCCGACACCTTTGGTTACCTCAAGGCCCAGCTTTTCGAGTTCGCTGGCGACAATGCCGCCCGTGCGGATCTCGCGAAAGCCGAGTTCGGGATGCATGTGAAAGTCCCGCCGCAGGGATTGGGTATAGGGGAAGAGGGTTTTTGCCTGTTCGAGGAAGTTGGGCATGAGGAAAATCCTTTACTTTGCATATTAAACCTCTTGCAAAAGTACCAAAATCTGCTCTCGTCGCCGTCCCCGGCGGCGAGGACGCCGCCTAGAGCAAAGATACATAATAGACTTTTGCAAGATGTCTATTTACGTTATGAGACAGCCAGCACTTCGATCTCTGTCAACCATTTTACCCAATGCCAACCTCTCCTAGAAGGGACGACGGCACGCAGGGGAAATCCATGGTTGTGATTTAAGACCTCGTCGCCGACATATGTCGCCAGCAAAATTTCATCGGCCTGTGCGAAGGTGAAGTAGGCGCGATACTCTGTGACGCCTTTCAAAACGATACCGGATGCGCCCTGACGGATCTCCGCCTGATTCAACAGGTCTCTGAGAAACATCCCTCGCCAGGTCTGTACGGTATACCATCCGCCTGTGCAATCCAGGGTGGCAGTGAGTTCGGATGTGGAAAGTGTAAGCGCATCTGTGTAGGAAATCAGAATCGAATTGGTGACCGCTCCCATGAGCGATAACTTCCATGTTGCCGGATCGAGTCGAACCCTGCCCTGACCGGGGCCGCTGGTGACGGGATGGGCATTCCCGGCAAAAGAACCTTCTTCGCGCGATCCTGTGAAGCGGCGGGATGTGTTGTCCTCCTGGAGCGTCGCTGCGAGGGTTTCTGAAATGCGCCAGCCTGCGATTGCAGCCAAACCAACCCCCATGAGTTTGAGAGCTTGCCGCCGTCCGGCGAAATCGGTCTTTTTGGGATGGGGCCAGCGGCGCCAGGCATGTATGATGAAAAGCGGAATTAATAGATAAAGCGCAATGCCCCAATGCCATCCTATGGCGGTATAACCAAACCCGGCGATCCAAAGATAGTAATCGCCCAGATTCCATTTCCAGATCAATCCAAAAGCAAGGATAATGATTGTCGCCAATGCCAGCAGGACCGAAACCACGATCATTACATTACGGTCGAGACGGCGATCCATGCCGCGCTTCAGGGAACGCAATGAGATGATCGTTTTCCATGGAATGAGAACGATAAGCGCCCAGGCGGCGACGCGGTGAATTTCGAACAAGAATGCCGGAAATGGAAAAAACAAGCCGTATATTCCGGTTAAAGCAAGTAGCAACAGCAGGCTTAGGATGAGTGTGTTGATGAAGCGCAGATTTCTGCCGCTCAACAAGGTCTCCTTTTCTTGTCGATGATCTTGAAGGATTTAAGCTCTGAGCCTTCAAAAGATCTATTCGTATTTGACCACCCTAAAATTTTCCTCGTAACGCGGATTCTCTTCGGTGCTGTCTTCGGCGCGGCGGGATTTGAATCGTTCGGTCAGGTTTTCGATATCCTGCATCTGTGTTGCATGTTCAAAGATGGCCTGCAGTTTTATGTCCAAGGTGGCGGTGATGTCTACGGTTGTGTTGGCCTGCATGGTCAACGAGCACCAGACTTCCTTTGGCATGTGCGGCTCAAAGCCTTCGGCAAGCAGTTCAGGGAAGAAGACCTTGTTGCCCGCGGCAGGGAAGACGGCATCCAGCACGACCTGCCCGGCGGCGCGATGATCGGGATGGTTGATTCCGTACCCGGCAAATAATGTCTGCGGGTCACAGGTAACGAGAATATCCGGTTTGTGTCGGCGGATCTCACGAACAACGTCGCGGCGCAGGTCTATATCGGGGACAAGGTACCCATCAAGGTTATCCAGGAAGTGAACGGCTTCAACGCCAATGATCTTGGCCGCGTTCTGCTGCTCGATCTTGCGCAGCTTGACAAGATTTTCGGGCGTCATATCTTCGGGGGTGATGTCGTGGAAACCCTTATCGCCGATGGTCAGCAGCACATATGTGATGTGATGTCCCTCGCGCGCCCACTTGGCAAGCGTGCCGCCGCAGAAGAATTCAGGGTCATCGGGGTGGGCCAGGATGACGAGGATGTTTTGAGGGGAGTCCCAGGTGTCAGATTGTGTCAATTTTCAATTCCGGGTATCAGGTTTGGGTTTAAGAAAGAGCGTGCAGAAGAGGGAATGATGTTGGAAATCCTGTTCCCTATGTTATTGTTTCTTACGCTTACCCTTGCTTTTATTACTGCTGCTTTTACGCGGGCTGGATTTTCCGCACGTACATCCGCCGCCATCGTGACGGTCGCAGGGGGCCTGGGATTTTTTCCTGAGTGCTTCCAGCTCGGCCCAGGGTTGGATGTCCTCCCTGGCAAAGGTTTCGCGGAAGCGTTTGCCTTCTTCATTTTCGAGCAATACAACCACCTGGCTGCTCATGGGCAGAACGTCTATGACCTTGCCCTCCCCCTTGGGCGTGACGACCTTTTTGTTGCGTTTGGGCAGTTCTTTGCGCGCCTGTGCATACTGCTCGTATTCGTAAATGAGGCAGCAGCGCAGGCGTCCGCACATGCCGGTGATCTCTTCGGGTGTGAGCGAGATGCCCTGTTCCTTTGCCATCTTGATCGAGATGGGGGAGAACTCGGTCAGGAATGTGGAACAGCAACGGGATTCGAGACCGCAGGCGCCCATGCCGCCGATGATCTTGGCCACATCGCGCGGGCCGATCTGCCGCATTTCGATGTAGGTGTTGGGGTAGAGTTTGCCCATGTCCTTTTTGAGCGACTTGAGGTTGACCCTCTCCTCGCCTTCCGTGCTGAACATGAAGGTCAGGCGCGTGCCGTCGTAGTTATATTCGGCTGCCACGATCTTGACGCCGTTCAGTCCCAGTTCGGACGCGCGGGCGCGGCAATTGATCATGGCTTCGGTCTGTTTTGACTGCCAGGATTGACGCAACAACAGATCGCGCGGGGTGGCGCGCCTCTCCACGGACCTCCAGCCGCCGTGCGGCCTCGTGGGCTTATCCTGTATGATCTTTACCACCTCGCCGAGGTGTTTTCCGCGGGATGTATCCACAATGACATGTTCGCCCACGCCCACGTCCGGGACGGTGGAGGTGTCGAAATGGTATATTTTGCCGACGTTGGTGAAACGTACACCGATAATGTTTTTGTCCATAGTACCCAAATTATACCGTACTCAAATGCTTGGGGTCAGGTGGACAAAACAAGTGCAACTATGGCATAATTCACATTATTCTTATTTTTTAAATTCGAAAATAGGCGGCCTGTGATCTGACATTTGCTGCCCTTATTTTGGGAGAATGGAGGACAAGAGGCATGGAAACGCGGCGTTATATTGTTGCATCGATCATCATTGGTGCCTGCCTGCTTGCTTTTTTGGTGCCGTTCCTGATTAGGGAAAGAATAGATTATGGCGCTATTATCCAGATTCCCGGGTTTTCCAACTCCCCCACCCCGACACAGACGTCCACTTCCGCATCGCCGGGAAGTATTCAGCCCCTCTTTACGGTAACCCTTACTTCCAGCGTGACGCCGGCAACAACGAATTCCCCCACGCCAACTCAGAGGATTAGGATTACCTTTACGCTCGTTCCTACCCGTGCCGAGGACGATTCACCGCCACCCACCGCTACCAGAACCCGTATTCCCACAAGGACTCCAACGCGTACTCCCATTCCCACTGCAACACGTATACCTACCACAGCAGTGCCTACCACAGCAGTGCCTCCCACACCAATA
>DATHRQ010000424.1:0-3837 GCA_035465095.1 Anaerolineales bacterium
GGGAAGCCTGGTTTGCTGACGTGGAAGAGAGTCATACCACCCTGCCGGCCCTGGTCTTCTTCCGTTCACCACGAGCAGAGAATTCATGGATCACCGCCGCGGGGACAGTGCTGGATGCCGCCGCAATAACTCTCTCCTCAATAGACATCCCCTTTGAGGCGTCTGCCGCACTTTGCATCCGTTCGGGGTTTCTAGCATTTCGGCGCATTGCGAACTATTTTGATATTCCCAACCCGCAGGACCCTCACTACCCCGAATCACCAATTTGTGTGGCGCGTGAAGAATTCGATTCCGTTTTGGATCAGTTGGATGAAGCCGGCGTCCCTCTCAAAGCGGATCGTGAACAAGCCTGGCTGGATTTCGCCGGCTGGCGCGTCAATTATGACCAAAGCCTGATCCTGCTTTGCGGCCTGATCATGGCCCCACAAGCGACCTGGTCCAGTGACCGGGCACCGAAATTTAAGTTACCTCCGCTGTTTTTACTCGAAAAAGACCAGTCGACTCATGAAAATATGAGTGCTTAAATCAAAAGCGACGCAATTTGCGCCGCTTGCCCGTTCGTTCTAGTGGTCGTGATCGTGCTGGTGTTCAGGATATATTTCGCCAGCCTCAACCGCTGTCTTTAGCCGGTTTTCCTGGGGCGGGAAGGGACAGGTAGCGAAGTCGGTGAATGCGCAAGGGGGGCTGTAAGCCTTGTTGAAATCGATGAACACCTTACCATCTTCATGGGCGTCGGTATAGAGATAGCGCCCCGATGGGTAAGTGGGGTGACTGTTGGTCTCATCCATGAACAAAATATAGAGACGGTGATCCGGCAGTTCACTGACGATCAATTCATGTTCCTGCCCGTTGAGTTCGAATGTGACATATCCCTCCATCTGTTCATCTAGAACAGCGCCAAGAATATCAGGAATCTTCACGATCTTGGGTTCATCGTAGCGGGTGTAGGTTGCAGCGATGCGCATCTCTTCCTTAACAGGGTACCACTCACGCGGCGGGAAAGTATGGCGTTCCTCTCTTGTGTTATCCCACAGGCGTATGCCGACCCCCTTCGAGCGGCGCACAACGACCATGCGCATATCGTTGAAGGTGATGAAACTGGGAACGTCCTCCTGGTCGGCATCCAGCAGGGCACTCTTCGTAGCCATGCCGTTGACTTCGACCGGCAGGTCTGCCTCAACGTTCAACGTGACGTTGTTGCCGTCGAATTCAAAAGTACCGAGTCTTTTGGGCGCCCGTGGAGGCAGCAGAATATCACAATCGGCATCTGAACCGATGATGTTTTGGCCCCTGAGAAGCCAGAACAACCCTGCCAAGGCCAGCCAGCCGTTTTCGCGCCGCAGGTTTGCGTCCACCTCCTGCCGCCATTTGAGTACGCTGTTCACATATTCTTCATTTGCCATTCTGTTTATTATACCTTTTCAAGCAGTTTGAAAGTTTGCGATTCTGTTGCGAGGCCAGGCGTCACCCTCGGTAGATCTCACCCGCCTCCACGCGGAACGGAAGATTGTTCTGCGGCGGCGCAAAGATACAGGTTGCATATTCTGTAAAAGCGCAGGGCGGGCTGTATGCAAAATTAAAGTCGATCGTAACTCTACCGTTCTTTACAGGCTCGGTGTAATAGTACCGGCTTGACGGGTAGGTTTCCTTACCGCTGGTTCTATCGCGGAACCTGATGAAAAGCTTGCCAGATTTGGTTTCACTTGCATCCAATTTATATGTTTTGCCTTCGATCTTGAATGTGACGAATCCATCTATGCGATCTTCGACGGTCTCACCCAATGTGTCGGGATGCTGCATTTCCAGGGGTTCAGGGTATCGCTTGTAACGGCCAGGGACGCGAAACTGTGTATTGATCGGGAACCACTTCAGGGGCGGGAGCGAGAAGCGTTCCGGTCGTTCGTTGTCCCAAATGCGTATGGCGTGATTGCCGGCATGTTTGTGGAGTACCATTCGCAGTGTCTCGTTCCAGGTGATGAAGGTGGGTTTCTCCTCACTGCTGGACCTTAGAATTGCCTTCTTCACCATCCGTCCATTGACCTTTACCTCAAGACCCTCTGCCGTCCTATAGCGGACAGTTTTTCCATCGAAGTCAGCGACCCCGATAAATGTAGGTGCGCGCTCTGGCAAAATGACCTCGCACATTGGGTTCGAACCGATCAGGTTTCTGCCTTCATTCAACCAATACAAACCTGCCAGCGCCAGCCAACTGTTCTCCCGTACCAGGTTTTCATAGACCTTTGCCCGCCATTGCAGGACTTTATTCTCGTATTTTTTGGTAGCCATCAGAGAGTATTATACTTTGGGTTGTTGGCGTTAAATTTGCAAATTTGTTATATGCAAGAGCCTTTGGTCAATCATTGTAATTTTTCCGTCATTGCGGGCGATTTTTTCATCTACCTCTAATTTTCCTCTGACATTGTGCAAATATTTATCAAACAGATTATTATTAACATTAATAACATAACTGGAAATGTCATTGCAGGAGGAAGAATGAATCTAAACAACTACACACAAAAATCGCAGGAAGCGATATTACATGCCCAGCAGCTTGCGCAGGACTACAATCATCAGGCCATTGAGCCTGCCCATTTGCTTTTGGCGCTGCTTCAACAGGGTGAAGGTGTCGTGCCCGCCATCGTCAACAAGGTGGCAGGCAGTGCGCAGGCATTGCGAAATGAATTGACGCGCGATCTGGAGGGGCGCTCCAAAATCCACGGCGCAAATTCGGATATTGGGCTGGCCTCCTCCGCATCTGATGTGTTGAAGGCTGCCGAGCGTTATGCCAAGGGAATGCAGGATGATTATGTCTCTGCAGAACATATTTTGCTCGGATTAACCGAATCGATGGAGGGGAAACGCCTCACGTCTTTTGGTTTGACCAAGGACGCGATTCTTTCCGCGCTCAAATCTGTTCGCGGCTCCCAAAGAGTGACTTCGCAGAATCCCGAATCCACGTACCAGTCGCTCGAACGGTATGGGCGTGACCTGACCGCATATGCGCGTCAGGGCAAACTCGACCCGGTCATTGGGCGTGACGAGGAGATACGCCGCCTGGTCCAGATCCTGACACGCCGCACGAAGAACAATCCCGCACTGATCGGTGAGCCGGGTGTCGGTAAAACGGCCATTGCCGAAGGGCTGGCGCAGCGAATCGTAAATGGAGACGTGCCCGAGGGTCTGAAAAAGAAACGGCTGGTCCAATTGGATATGGGCGCGTTGATCGCCGGTGCAAAATATCGCGGTGAGTTCGAGGAGCGTCTGAAGGCTGTCCTGAAGGAGATCACCGAATCAGAAGGTGAGATCCTTTTGTTCGTTGATGAGATGCACACGGTCGTTGGCGCAGGTGCCGCAGAAGGCGCCATGGATGCGGGCAACATGCTCAAGCCGATGCTGGCACGCGGTGAACTGCATATGATCGGTGCCACGACGTTGGATGAATACCGCAAATATATTGAGAAGGATCCCGCGCTCGAGCGGCGCTTCCAACCTGTGTTGGTGGAGGAACCGACCGTGGAGGATACAATCTCGATCCTGCGCGGTTTGAAGGAGCGTTATGAGGTGCATCACGGTGTACGGATCACCGATCCCGCTGTGATCGCCGCGGCAACGCTCTCGCATCGCTATATCGCAGACCGTCAACTGCCCGATAAAGCCATCGACCTGATCGATGAGGCGGCAGCACGTCTGCGTACGGAGATCGATTCCAAGCCGCAGGAACTGGATGTGGTCGATCGTGCGATCATGCAGATCGAGATCGAGCGTGAGGCACTGAAGAAGGAAAAGGATAAAGCCTCGAAGGAACGCCTCAAAAGCGTCGAAAAGGAACTTGCCAAT